>JAZDLJ010000271.1:0-10112 GCA_043802115.1 bacterium
AAATTATAATAAGCTCATCATATTATTATAGATGAAGCACTCCTTCAGAGTGCTATTTGTTTTTTTACTGCTCCCAGGGTTACGCTTCGCTTACCCTGGGCTAGTATGATATTTCCTTTCAGGAAATCAATAAAGTTCTTAAGATAAGACTATCCTTAACATAGTGAGTTGTGAATTCTAATCGTACAGGTCGAATTTTTTTAAGATTTTTTTGTTTTTTTCCTTTGTGCCTTTGCTACTTTGTGCCTTAACAGTTAGTTACAGAATTAACCTGCATTATTTTAGAAAAACCTAGGTTGGAGTAGTATAACACTTAAATTTCAAAAAAAAATAATACTTGCAATGGCGCAAAGTAAAAAAGCTACTTTGCGCCATTGCAAGTATTATTCAACCTCCCAACTAACTCCCCAAAATACCTTTCAAAAACTATCATATTCTTACTCGCGCTTCCCCCTAACTTTACCAGGGTATTTTCCCCTTGTCTTTCAAGCGTACACCAGATCCTTTTATCAGAGGTAAAAAAGGCTACCAACAAACCAATAACCAGTAAAATAGAGCCAGTCCAGACTACATTGGCCCCAGGGTCTTTTGCTACTTGTAATCCTGTATATTCACTTGCCTTATAATCAAGCAAGTTAAATAGATATGGGATTTTTGTCTTCGACATCTGAACGTCAGGATATCGTTGAAAAATCCAAAATATAACAGGCTCATCAACACCTTCGTAAGTTATGGCCACTTGAGCAGCAGGATTATTAAATTGATCTGATTTACTTGAGTATTTTCCTGGTCCTTCTACATAAAAATCTGGCTCAAAGGCTAATAATTTAATCTTAACAGCATTTTTCCCTTCTAAAAAGGCCTTTTCTTCACCAACCCCTAATTCAAAGTTAAGTGGTGTAAAGGTCTGGTCATTACCTTTATTTAAGACCAAAACTGCCCTGCCTTCCTTGACAGATTTACCATAATAAGACTGAAATAATCGAAACCCCTTATACTCCAATGGGTCATTAACCTCTATCTTCTTCTTCAATACCTCTTTACCTTGATCAATTATTGTTAAGGTACTCAGATAATCCTTAACCCGCTCCTTCTGATCATCATAATATTCAACCACAAAATCGTCACATCTAACAGCAAAGCCAAGAGCACTCGGCCTATTATCTATTTCCAGATAAAAACAATTACCACTTGATCCTTTTGTTATGTTCATATATCCATTAATACCAAAATAAAAACTTATTACTGCGCCTGCAAAAATAATCAGGATACTCAAATGAGCCAGATAGACACCGAGGTAACTATAAGTCCCTTTTTGAGCAAATAGATACGCCTTTTTCTCCTCTTTTTCTTCTTTTAAAGAGAACCTTTCTTTTTTTAATCGCTCGCTTAAAAATGTAATTGCATTATGAAGATCACCTTTTAGGGTAAACGTATCTCTATTTTTTAGCCCCTTCCAGCACTCATCAGTCATCCTGATCCTAGGACTTTTAAATACCCTGCTTAATCGACTAATGCTCTTAATTGAACATAATAAAAGATTTACAGCGAGAATTGCGAGGAGGCCAACGTACCACCAGGAATGATATAAATCAAAAAAACGTAAAAAATTAAAAATATTATATCTAACTGGTCCGTAGTGTGCTAAAAGTTCTTCCTGACTTGCAGTTTGAGGGATTAATGTCCCAACAATAGAGGCAATGGCTAAAGCTGCTAATAATGTAATCGCCAGCTTGATTGAATTTAAAAAATTAATTATCTTATTTGTCTTAATATCCTTATTTTTATTTTCCATTCACAGTAACCCGCTCCAGCATTTTTCATCTATTCTCTTGATAAAAGTATTATTTTATAGCATATTACCCCTAACGCTGTCAAGGTTTAATTTAAAGTTAAATTTAAAAAATGTCATATCCTCTTCAAAAAGCATGGTAGTCCTTTTCCAAAATTAACTTTGCTAGTCAAAAAATTGTATAATGGTCAAAACTCTTCATTCTAAGATTAGTAACCCATCATAAAATTCAAAAAAACTGAATTTTATGATGGGTTACTAATCTCATCCCACTTTTGGTCAACTAATCTCACAACTTCTTCACTCATCTTTATCTCATCAGGCCACTCCCGGGCAAACCCCTCTTCCTTCCATTTCTTAGTGGCATCAATACCCATTTTAGAGCCTAGATTAGGCAATCGTGAAGCATGATCTAAAACATCTACTGGTCCCTCAACAAAATTTACATCGCGTTGAGGATCAATATTATTCCCAACTCTCCACATAACCTCTGAAAGGTTGTGAACATTTACATCCTTATCCACAACAATGACAATTTTAGTAAACATCATCTGACCTGTACCCCAAATAGCCTGCATTACCTTTTTAGCCTGACCAGGATATCTTTTATCAATAGAGATAATCACAAAATTATGAAAGACCCCAAAAATAGGAAGATTCATATCGACAATCTCTGGTACCTGTGTCTGTAATAAAGGCAAAAAGATTCGCTCAGTTGCCTTTCCAATATAACAATCCTCCATTGGGGGTTTGCCGACAATTGTAGCTGGATAGATTGGATTTTTACGATGAGTAAGACAGGTCAAATGAAAAACTGGATAGTTATCCGCTAAAGAATAATAACCAGTGTGGTCTCCAAATGGACCTTCAATTCGCATCTCGTGAGGGTCAACATATCCTTCAAGAACAAACTCTGCATTCGCCGGCACCTCCAAGTCTATAGTCTTGCATTTTATTAATTCTACAGATTTCCCTCTCAGGAAGCCAGCAAAAAGCATCTCATCAATATTATCAGGTAATGGCGCTGTCGCTGAATACATAACTGCCGGGTCAGTACCAATAACCACTGCCACTTCCATCCTTCGATTTAATTGACAGTATTTTCGATAATGATTAGCCCCGTGTTTGTGGATATGCCAATGCATGCCAGTAGTCTCAGAATCATAGACATGCATTCTATACATCCCCACATTCCTATTCCCATTATCAGGATCTTTTGTAAATACTAAGGGGAGGGTAATAAACCTGCCTCCATCCTGAGGCCAACATTTTAGGATCGGGAGCTTATCAAGAGATGGGTTCACGGTCTCAATTACCTCTTGGCAACGCCCTTTTTTTACTTTTAGGGGAATAAAAGAAGCTAATTTAGCTAATTTTGGCAGGCTTTTTAATTTTTCTATAAAACCTGTTGGGATATCCATCTCCAGGATATCTCGAATCTTGTAACCAATGTTAATAAGGTCATCAGTCTCAAGGGCAAGATTCATTCTTTCAAGTGACCCAAAGGCATTCATTAAAACTGGCGTGTTATATCCTTTAACTTTCTCAAATAATAAGGCAGGTCCATTAGTCTTGGAAACACGATCAGTAATCTCTGTTATCTCGTAAATTGGATCTACTTCAATTCTAATCCTCTTTAACAACCCTTTTGATTCAAGGGTATCAATAAACTGTCTTAGGTCTTCATAAGCCATACAAGAACCTTAAATTAATTCAGAATTCTTCACTCTTAATAACACAGTTAATTGCCGACCATAAATCTTTCCAGCCTTCTCTTGTAATTGCTGAATAAGGTACCAATATTTCATCTTTTAAATCTAATTTTTGTTTAATTAGTCTAATATTCTCGTTTATTTTTGTTTTTTTTTAATTTGTCAATCTTTGTTGTTACCAAAATAATCTTTAGGCTATAGTAAGCTAACCACTCCAGCATAAGAACATCGTCCTCAGTTGGAATATGACGACTATCCAATATATGGACAACACCCCTTAGATTCTGACTTGCCTTTAAATATTCCTCGATCATTTTACCCAGGTTTTGTTTTATTTTTTCAGGTACTTTTGCATATCCATAACCAGGAAGGTCAACCAACATAAACTTGCTGTTTACAATATAAAAATTAATTACTTGCGTCCTGCCAGGCGTAGAACTAGTATGAGCTAACCTTTTTCTATTAATCAAGGAATTAATAAGTGAGGACTTTCCAACGTTTGAACGTCCTAGAAAGGCGATCTCAGGTAAATTTTCATGGGGATATTGGGAAGGATTTACTGCACTTTGGACAAATTCTACGGTATTTATTTTCATTTAATGAGTCACAGCTACTGAAGCTGGTAGATGATTATCTTTTTTTGGCAAAACATCGACATACATCTCCTGTTTGTGCTCAGAGAGCTCTCCTTCTTTTTCAACTAGCCCTCTCTTCAATACTTCATCCATATTTTCTACACTTACAAACTTAATAGCCTTACGTACAGACTTTGGAACCTCATCTAGTTCCTTCTTATTCTCTTTTGGCAGAATTACAGTAGAAATCCCAGCTCGATGTGCAGCAATGACCTTTTCCTTTATTCCACCAATCGGCAATACCCTTCCCCTTAAGGTTATTTCTCCTGTCATGGCAATATTTCTATTAACAGGCCTATGAGTTAGCGCCGAGGCTAAGGCCGTAGCCATAGTTATACCGGCAGATGGACCATCTTTTGGAATCGCCCCTTCAGGCACATGAATATGAATATCTATCTTTTGAAACAATCCATCAGCCAATCCTAATTCTTTCGTCCTGGAACGTATGTAGCTTAAGGCTGCCTGAGCGGATTCTTGCATTACCTCACCTACCTGTCCAGTTATGATTAACTTTCCCTTGCCATCCATAACATTCACTTCTATGGCTAGGATATCTCCCCCAGCTTCAGTCCAGGCTAAACCAGTAACTATCCCGATATTATTCTTTTCTTCTGTCTTACGATCACGAAACCGAGGTCTTCCAAGGTATTTATAAAGTGATTTAGTACTTAAGACAATAGCTGTATTTTTTTTTCCTTTCTGAACGACTTCCTTGGCAACTTTTCGACATATATGAGCAATCTCTCTTTCAAGATTTCTCACCCCGGCCTCACGAGTATATCTATGAATAACGTCAAAAACACCTTTTTCTGAAAAGGTTAAATTACTATTCTTTAAACCATGAGCCTTTAATTGTTTCGGAATCAAAAATAGCTTAGCAATCTTTGCCTTTTCTATGTCGGTATAACTTGGGATACTTATAATTTCCATCCTATCCAAAAGAGGCGTTGGTATCTTATGAATTGCATTAGCTGTAGTAATAAACATTACCTCGGAGAGATCAAAGTCTACCTCAAGGAAATGATCAGAGAAAGAACTGTTTTGTTCAGGATCCAAGACCTCTAAAAGAGCAGCAGACGGATCACCTCTAAAGTCCATACTCATTTTATCTATTTCATCCAATAAAAAGACAGGATTTCTAGCCTGGGCTCTTTTCATAGATTGAATTATCCGTCCTGGCAATGCCCCAATATATGTTCGTCTGTGTCCTCTTATCTCGGCTTCATCCCTTACTCCACCTAAGGATAGTCTTACAAATTTTTTACCAAGAGCTCGGGCAATAGATTTTGCTAAGGAAGTCTTTCCAACACCTGGCGGACCAACAAAGCAAAGGATAGGCCCCTGCATCTTATTTACTAGTTTTCGAACTGCCAGAAATTCCAATATCCTCTCCTTTGCTTTTTCTAATGAGCAATGATCCTCATTTAAGATACTTTCAGCTCTCTTTATATTTATTATATCCTTTGTCCTTATATCCCAAGGCAAGGAGATAAGCCAATCAATATAATTTCTAACAACTGTCCCTTCTGCAGACATCGGTGGCATCATCTCTAGACGTTTAAGTTCCTTAATCGTCTTTTCTTCAATATCAGATGGCATCTTACATCCCTTTATCTTTGTTTCTAATTCTTTAACCTCGCTTCTCAAATCATCTTTAGCCCCTAATTCATTTTGGATGGCCTTCATCTGTTCATTTAAATAATACTCCTTCTGTGTTTTCTCCATCTGTTTTTTTACTCGATTACGTATTCTTTTCTCCAGGTTTAGTATCTTTATCTCTGAATCAAGGACATCGATTATTTTAAACAGTCGCTCTAAAGGATCTAATTCTTCCAGGATACGCTGTTTTTCCCCCATCTTAATCACTAAATGAGCAGCAACAACATCTGCTAATTTACCAGGGTCTTCAATATTAGAAACAGAAGCCGCAGCCTCTGGAGGTAATTTGCTGCTAAGTTTTACATAACTATCAAATTTATCAAAAGTAGCTCTCATAACTGCTTCAAGTTCTGGGGTCATTCTTGTATTATACTGTTCAACCTTTTCTATCTCTACTTTATAATAATCTTCATCTTGAGTATATGAAAGGACCCTATACCTTGCCTGCCCCTCGACCAAGACCTTCACTGTCCCATCAGGAAGTTTTAAGATTTGTAAGATATCAGCCACTGTTCCAATATTGTATATATCTTCCTTAGTGGGATCATCAACATTTCCTCTTTTTTGGGCAACCAAAAACAATCTATTTCCGGAAGTAACGGCTTCCTCTATCGCCTTAATAGACATGGTTCGTCCAATAAAAAGAGGCACAATCATATATGGGAATATAACCACTTCTCTTAATGGTAAAAGTGGTAACTCTGTTATAGGAACTAATTTTTTATTTTCACTCACGTAATCAAGAACTCCTTCTTTTTTATCTTTCATTAAAGTACTTTTTTTATCTTTACTTCTATTTTTATCTTTAAAAAACATGATACTACCTATTTGCTAAGGAATACAAATTAGACATCTTTCCAAAATAAATACTGTATTCTCTAGGGTAAAAGAAGACAAAAATTTCGACCTGTACGGTTAACTTTATTTTTAAACATGAATAACGCAAATTAGATACTTTTACAAATAAAGACATATTGAACCACGGAGAAAATCTGAGAAAATAACAATTAAAAAACAATTTTTCAAATTTTTGTGCCTGTACGATTAGAATTCACAACTCACTATGTTAAGGATAGTCTTATCCTAAGAACCTTATTGATTTTCTGAAAAGAAATATCATACTAGCCCAGGGTAAGCGAAGCGCAACCCTGGGAGCAGTAAAAAAATAAATAGCACTCTAAAGGAGTGCTTCATCTATAATAATATGATGAGCTTATTATAATTTATGAGGCACTCTTTCAGAGTGCTATCGGTATTAGGGTTACGCTTCGCTCACCCTAGGCTAGTATGAAATGCTCCTTCGGAGCAAAAAGGCACTATTCTAATCGTACAGATCGAAATTTTTTCGTGATTTTACTACTTTGTTTTTAAAGATGATACTAAAAAAGCGTAATTATGTTTAGTCAAAATATTTTTTTTCAGATTTTCTCAGATTTTCTCCGTGATTAATTTTTAATCGTACAGCTTGAACATTTTGGAGGCACATCAACAAATAAGTCAAAATGAGAATTGCTGATTTGAACCTTGTTCTGTCCTTATCAGATCAATCATCATCCCCTCTCGTAAACCGGTATCAATTACAGTAACTGATGAAAAGGAAAACTTTCGCATTATAACAAGTAAGATCGCTATCCCTGCGACTATTATATCCTCCCTACCCTTTTCAAGTCCCTGTATCCTGACTGACCTTTCATTTTTGGACAAACTTAGTAATCTCTTAAAAACAGATTCTATCTCATCATAAAATAAGACATAATTGTTAATTAACGATGGATTATACACCTGCATTTTCTGAGAGATACTTGCCAGGGTAGTCAATGTTCCTGCAGTACCAACTAAAAGATTATGAGTAGAATTAAGATTAAAACAACTACATATATCTCCTACATAATTATCAATGTGTTTAAATAAGCATTCCATCTCCTCTTTAGTTGGAGGATCAGAGATAAGATATCTTTCAGTTAAGACTACTACTCCAATATCAAAACTTACCACCATCTCTGGTTGTGTTTGTTTATCCCTTACTTTAATTAATTCAGTACTCCCTCCACCTATATCCATAATTATAACAGAATCAACCTGTCCCATCTTTAAGGAAGTAAGCACACCTATCGAGGTTAATCGAGCCTCTTCTTCACCACTAATAATATTAATGGATAAGCCTGTCTCTCCCCTTACCCTCTCAACAAATTCCTTGCTATTCCTAGCCCTTCGTAATACTGAGGTGGATACAGCCTTTACATACCTAACTTGAAGACTATTAATTTTATCAGTATATCTCTTCAAGACCTTTAAAGTACGTTCCTCTGCCTCTTGAGAGATAAAAGATGTACTCTCAATTCCTTCCCCTAAACGACAGATATCCTGAGCTTCATAAATAGTCTGAAATATCCTATTTCCCTTGTTCGGTTTGGCAATAAGTAGACGAAGGGTATTGGTACCAACATCTATAGAGGCAAATAGTTTATTTGTGTTGTGTAGTTTTTGCATAATCTTATTTTCTTTATTTGGTTAAAAGGTGTCCAATCATTTCACAAAAGAAAACCTGAAGTTATTATAACTCACTCTTGCAACCTATACAATCAGGAAGATCAGGGTAGGTGAGATTAAAGGGAGCAGAGATAACAGCTACTTTAGAATAGAGAATATGAAAAAGAGAAGCGAGCATTATCGTTTCTGGATATTTAATATATCGTCAACAACTGCTTTATACTTCACTATCTCACTTAACATTCACAAGTTTTATTTTAATCATCATCCTACTTTTTGTTATGACTTTTTTCAAGGGGTCTGAATGGATACGATTATATAGCTTCAAAGATCCAATCTGATTTTAAGTAAACACTTTTTTTTAAACTTAAAAAATCCACCTTGAAAAAATTTACTTGTTAAAAAATAGACAATTAGCTATACTGATCTTGGATTACAACAGGTATAACCATTTAAAAGCCGAGCTTACTGAGACGAAAAAAGAAAGCTAAAGAAGATGGTTTAGACCAAAAATTTAATGAAGAAATTTTAAGACATGAGGAAGGAAAAAAGATGGCTTTTGTAGTACCAAGTAGTGCAGAGGAGGCCTACGCTATCTGGGAAGAGGTCACCTTCTTGAGATGGTAAGGGAGTAAAAAAATGAAGAAAAATATACCCTATGCAGTAGCAAGTTATGAGGAATTACGAGAAAAGAATTATTTCTTTGTAGATAAGACATCCTTTATTAGAGAAATTGAAAGATATAAAGTCCCTGTATTTCTACGTCCCCGACGTTTTGGAAAAAGTCTCTGGTGTTCTCTTCTTGAATGCTATTATGATATCAAGCGAAAAGAAAAGTTTAATTACCTATTTGGTGATCTTCATATTGGTAAAGAACCTACTGAAGAAAGAAATAAATATCTTGTGCTGCGTTTTGACTTCTCCAAGGTAGAGGTTAAGTCTGATTTAAAATTTATCGAAAGGACATTTTCAGATATATTTAAAGGGGCAATTGATGTATTTACCACTTATTATAAAAAATATTTTAAAGATTTTTTATTTTATAAAGAGGATACTAGAGCTGTTTCGAATATCTTATCAGATATTTTATCTTTTATAAAAAAAAAACAATCTTCCTCCAATCTACCTGATCATCGATGAGTATGACAACTTCACTAATCAACTCATTACCACCCATCAAGATGGATTATACTATGAGTTAACCACTGGTGATTCCTTCTTTAGGGCAATATTTAAGGTAATCAAGGCAGGCATAGGAGAGCGGACCATAGAAAGAGTCTTTATAACAGGCGTATTACCAATAACAATGGATGATCTGACCAGTGGATTTAATATTGCTGAGTTTATTACCCTCGAAGAAAATACCTTGAATATGTTGGGGTTTACCCAGAAAGAGGTGGATGATTATTTAGAAGAAATATATGACAGTTATAAATTTGACAAAGCTAATCTTGCAGAAGTAAAACAAATCTTAATAGAAAATTATAATGGCTATAAGTTTTTACCTGATGTAAATGATAAACTTTATAATTCAACTATCCTGAGTTTTTTTTTAAAAAAATTAATCTTAGGTTCTGGAAAGATACCCCAGGATGTAATTGATGACAACCTTCGCACTGATCTAGGTTGGATAAAGAGACTTACCCAGAAGGAAGAAAATACCAGAGAAATGTTAGAAAAGCTAACCTTCGAAAAGGAACTAAGCTACGATGTTAAGGTGATTCGTTCAAAGTTTAATATGAACCAGTTTTTTGACAAAGACTTTTACCCCCTAAGTCTATTCTATTTAGGGATGCTCACCTTTAAAGATAGATTTAAGATGCA
>JAZDLJ010000325.1:0-12779 GCA_043802115.1 bacterium
AGGATAGAGGCTGTCCGAAAATTTATAGAGAAATATAATAAGAATGAGGTCGTCTCTTTTAGTTTACTCCTATGGAACAACAGTGTAATCGCTAGCAATATCAGCGGTACACCAGACAATAATAATTGCACTACAAGTGATGATACTTTTACCAAAGATCAAGATGTGCTTAATTGCGTATTAAACAAAGTAGTTAATAGTAAAACGACAAATTATACAGAGACATTAAAAGTGATTAAAGCAGCTATCACTACTGACATTAATAAGACGAAACTGGATGCTCAGAATCTTTCCCGAACTAAGTATATCGTTGTCTTTTTTAGTGATGGCATGCCTTATGTAGAAAATAGTGATGGTACGCCTGGTATTCCGCCCACCCCCGAGGATGTTCGTGACGATGTAGACGCTATTTATAAAGATGTTATTGCTGACGGGGTTGGTAGTTTTGCCTTTAACACCGTCTTTCTACCACCTCCAGTGATGAAGAAACCTGAAGAACTACAAAAATGTAAAGATTACCTTACGGAGATGGCAGATGCAGGAAAGGGATCTTTTGTGACCTTCGAAAATGCAGAATCTATTGATTTTTTAAAGATTGTAGATACACGATTGACTGTTGAATATGTTGCAAAATACATCTTTGCTTATAACCAAACTGTAAGATGCGACACGAAATTAGCATATGCAGATAGTGATAGTGATGGACTTACTGATGAGGAGGAGATTGAATACGGCACTGACCTGACTCGCCGGGATACGGATGATGATGGACTCAGCGATTTTTTTGAGTTAAGGTCTGCCTCTCCAGACCTTAAATTAGATCCATTGGTCTTTGACAATATTTGTGAAGGTAAAGATGTTGATGGAATATGGGTTGACTCGGACAATGATGGACTTACAGATTGTGAAGAGTTTATTAAAGGCACAAATCCAAAGGCAGCAGATACTGACAAAGATGGTATCCCTGATGGGATCGAAATACTAGAAAAAATAAGTCCCTTACAAGCTCAAGGCGTCACTGATAGTGATCTTGATGGTGCCCCAGATTATCAAGAGCTCCAAAATCATTCCAATCTTCGCTTAAATGATTCCAATATGCATGAGCGATATAACTATAAATACACCCTGGATGACAAAGGATTAATTCCTCTGGAGCAAGGATCAGATACCCCATCTTATGTTAGAAAATTTGACCTTGAGATATCCAATATTGACCTTATAGATGCAATTGAATGTCAGGATGGATATAAAATCGAAGATGAAGAATATCAATATAGGTATGCTGGAGATAATATTATTGATCTCTACATTGCTGAGATCCCAGAGGATAAACCTGATTCCACCCCTCTCTTTCGAAGGGCACGGGTAGTAGTTAATACAGCAGATGCCTTTAAGGAGGCAGATGGGGTTGCTAAAATCAAACTTTTCCCGAGTGATTTTGTGTTAATTAAATAATCAAAGGAGGATAGTATGAAAAAAAGTTTGCATCTAATCCTAATAATAAACATCTTTTTATTTTTAATTTTATCTATTTATTCATGTGGGAGTGGAGGTGGAGATGGAAGTGAAGGTGTCGGTGAAGATGAAATAGGTTATCAAAACAATGATGGGATTAGTACTGACAATGAAAATATTACAAAGATTACCACCCCTCATTTTTCAGTAGCCTCGGCTTACGAATTAACCCTTAAAGAGAGGGTTTCAGACAGCATTTCGACAATAGGAAAGGTTGATTGGTATTATTTTAAAGCAGTTGAGACTAATAAGGTATTATTAGTTAGGTGTTTTTCAGATACCGTTCGACCTGATATTGAGCTGTTAGTAACCATCTATGAAAAAGATGAAACCAATGGATTAATCAGACTTTATGCTGATCATGCGGCAGAAGGCGCTCAGCTACCAACTGACCTGAGATTATCTGGCTACATAGATAAACCAAAAGATATCTATATCTCTGTGCGGGATCTAATGGATGATGAGTCCTCAGATAGTCCTTACTACCTTTATGTTGATTATGCAACAGGTATAAATTAGCTTTTATACTTTATCCCTGTTGCAAGGATTTCGCCTCTGAGAATTGCTGGCCAGATACCCAGCAATTCTAATTATAAACAAAGACGAACAAGATTCCTCACCAATCATCCTGAAAGCTCATCCTCAATCTCACCTCAATAATCAGGGCGAGGTTATTGCTACCCCAATTTCTAATGATACCTGTTTCTATCTTCATATCCAGGACAAACAGGGGATTAATCTAAATAATCCAGATAGTATCATCTTTACCATTTCCTCTAATCCAATAACCTCTCAGAAACAAAATCTCAGTCAGGAGAATCAGGACAAAAAGCTTGTTCAGGCTATAGCCCTGGTTACCCTAAAAGATAACAAGGATATTGCTAATGATCTCTTTGTTGGCTACTATAAAATAAATGATACTCAGGAAATAGCTGATATGCCTGATGACGTAGAGGTAACAATTACCGTAGAAATAACCAATGTTAATAAGAGGAGTAGTGAGGAAGATAAGGGGTATGGCTGCTTTATTGGGACAATCAGATAAAATAATAACAGGGGAACAATAAAATTAGAAAAATACTTAATTGAAGATAAATTTTCTCCTTGTTAAAAGACAAGTAGTTGGATATACTTATATTAATCTAAGTATAACTCAAGGAGGAATATGGAGATAAACGATAAAGCACATAATCCCCATGATGCCTTTTTCAAGGAGATAATGGGTAAAAAGGAGACAGCGAGCGACTTCTTCAGAAACTATCTGCCAACTGAGGTTCTAGGATTAATAGACCTAAATAGTTTACAAATAACGAAGGATAGTTTTATTGAAAAAGAACTCAAACGATTTTATTCAGATATCCTTTATCAAGTAACCATAGGAAATGAGAAGGTCTATCTCTACCTCCTCTTTGAGCATCAAAGCACAATAGATAAATTGATATCTTTTAGGTTACTCAGATACATGGTAAAGGTTTGGGAACTTGAAATTAAACAACAACCAAAACTGGATATGTTATCCCCAATTGTTCCCCTTCTCCTTTATCATGGAAAGGAACGATGGAATATAAGTAACAGATTTAGTAGGATTGTCTCACTAGGAGACAGAGAGGAATTGAAGCTCTATGTCCCGGATTTTACCTATAATCTGTACGACTTTTCATCCGATAGTAGTATCCAGATAAAAGGAGAGATCATCTTACGTGTCTGTCTTGAATTATTCAGGCATATCTTTGATAACAATCTATCCCAGACAGAAAAGACATTTTCCTTATTAAAGTCTTTATCATTAAAGGAAAGGTCAGCCCTAGAATTTATCGAGGCAGTGTTTCGATATCTAATAAGTACCAGGGAGGATGCAACCCTGGAAGAATTAAATGAGATAGTGGAGAAGACTATCTCTTCAAAAGAAGCAGGAGGTGCAATAATGACAGTAGCCGAACAATTAATTGAAAAAGGAAGAGAGGAAGGAAGAGAGGAAGGAGAGCTTATTGGAGATATCAGGGTTGCCCAATTAATGAAGGGGATGAAGATGTCAAGCAAAGAGGAACTTGAAAGATTGGCAATTGAAGAACTAGAGGTTAAACTAAGGGAACTAAACAGCTAATAATATCTATGTGTGGAATGGAAGCTTGCCTGCTCACCTATCCTATAACCAATCCTGATCCTTCTGATTTTAATCCATTAAAAACGGATACAGAGGGAGGAAATAGTAGTGAAAGTGAAGATAGAAAAGGTTAAAAGACAAACAGTTAGGCATACTTCATATACTAATCAAACTAAACACGTATAACAGGAGGACATAATTTATGACAGGTATCGAAGTAGAAAGAGGTTTTCAGGAAATTTGGGATCTTTTTAGGGAAACAGACAATAAAATTAAGGAGACGGATAAAAGGTTTAAGGAGACAAATAAAATATTAAAAGAAAGCTTTAAGGAGACGGATGAAAGGTTTAAGGAAACAGATGAAAGGTTTAAGGAGACGGATAGAGAATTAAGTATAAGGTTTAAAGAAATGGAAAAGGCAGTTGAAAGGTCAACGAGGTCAGTAGATGCCCTAACAGGGAAATGGGGTAGGTTCGTGGAGGGATTAATTGCTCCGGCAGCAGAAAGGTTATTTAGAAAGCGTGGGATAGAGATAGATGGTATCTCTCTAAGAGTACGGAGACGTAAGGGTGGTGAAGAGATGGAGATAGATATCTTAGGGGTTAATGGAGAATATGTGACCTTAATCGAAGCTAAGAGCACCTTAAGGCTCGAGTATGTAAATGATCATTTAAAGAGGCTTGAAAGATTCAAGACATTTTTTCCAGAGTATAGTGATAGAAAAGTAATAGGGGCAATTGGAGGGATAGCAATTGAAGAAGAAGCGGACAGATATGCTGCAAAAAGGGGGTTGTTTGTAATTGTTGAGAGTGGGGATAGTGTGAGATTTTTGAATGATGGGGAGTTTAAGCCACGGATCTGGTAATCTCTTATATATTGTTTACACAGGGCAAACGCATCTAAATTTTACTATAGAATTTTTTATCTGATCTAAAAAAATAGAAGGACAAACCGCTTATAAAATTTCAAATTTAGAATTGCTGGCCAGATCCAAATACTACTTGTATAATAATATGGTATAACATATAATGCTAAAAATTGGGTATCCTTAATCAATATAGATTTTCAAAAAAATAATTACAATTTATTTGATGAGATTAGAACATCTCCTATCATTTTGTAATTATTTTTCTAAAAATCTATGGGCAGATTCGGTAATCCTTAAAGAATAATAGAGTTAGAAGATAAAGGACCACCCCAGAATGCCACCTGATCAAACAATCTCAGTTATTATCCCCACCTTAGATGAAGAAAATAATATAGATTTTGTCTTGTCTGGATTACCTCATTTTATTGACGAAGTCATTATAGTAGATGGTTATTCTTCAGATAAAACAATTGAGAGGGCTAAAAAATATAACCCAATGATATTATATGACTCATTAGGTAAAGGGTCGGCCCTGAGAAGAGGCATGAACGAGGCCAAAGGAGAGATTATCATCCTCATGGATGCTGATTGTTCCCATATTAGTAAAGAAATCCCTCTTCTCTTGGCAGGTATTAATGCTGGATATGATATCTGTATGGGATCACGCTTTATTCAAGGAGGTGGGAGTGAAGATATCACCTTTATTAGAAAATGCGGAAATAAATTTTTTGTTTGGATCGTAAATTTACTTTGGGGGATGAAGTACTCGGATTTATGTTATGGCTATCGCGCCTTACGAAGAGAGGTAATCCCACTCCTCAACTTAGAATCGAATGATTTTGCTATAGAAACGGAGATCTCAATAAAAGCAGCCAAAAAAAAACTCAAGATATTAGAGGTTCCCAGTTTTGAAAAACTTCGCTTTCGAGGTTCAGGTAAATTAAAGACATTACGTGATGGAGTGCTTGTATTTAGACATATTATCAGGGAATTTTTTTTACGTAGATGATAAGATCTTCTCTTTATCTAGGAAAAAACGTACTCCTCTCTAATATCAATAGACTTTCTTTCCCCTATAAACTAACATTTGCAGTAACATCTAATTGTAACTCACATTGTAGTGCATGTAATATCTGGCAGAAAAAAGAAAAAGATGAGTTATCCTTAGAGGAAATAGATATTTTTTTTAAAAAAAATAGATTTTCCTGGGTAAACCTCACAGGTGGAGAACCTCTTCTCAGAAAGGATTTTGTTGATATTATCTATTCAATCTGGAAGAGGAATCCAAATCTATTCTTTTTAAATTTCACCTCAAATGGACTTCAACCTGCTAAAATCTATAAACAGACAAGAAAGATTCTCTCTTTCTTATCCATCCCTAAATTTGCTGTAGGGATAAGTATTGATGGTTATCCTGGATTAGACGAAAAGATAAAAGGGAGAAAGGGGAGTTATAAACGTGCTCTAGGATCCTTTCTAAATCTAAAGAGACTTTTCAAAGGCTCAGGCTATCAACCTTTTCTAAGCTATACTATCCTGCCAGAAAATATTGGCTGTCTTCAGGAGACAATTAAAAGCCTCTCCTCAAGAGTAAGCAATTTCAAATTAAAAGAATTAAATCTTAATCTATTCCACTTCTCCCCGCATTACTATAATAACCTTAATTATGATCTCAGCCTTGACTTTTTTCAAGGGGCAATTAAAGAAGTAAAAAATTATCTAAGGATAGAAGATAAAAAAAATAATCTTGGTCTTGACAATTGGTTAAAAAAGAGGTATTTAAAATTATTAATTAAATTTATTCAGGGGCACAAATCCCCTCTCCCCTGCCAGGCCCTAAAGGCCTCTTGTTATATCGATCCCCTTGGAAACGTCTACCCCTGTGCTATGTATAATAAAAAAATAGGAAACATTCGGGAGTCTAACTATCAACTTATAACTATATGGAATTCAAAAGAGGCAGAAGAAGCAAGGGAAAAAATTAAAAATTATCATTGTCCACAGTGTTGGACCGCATGTGAGGCATATCAGACAATTTTAGGTAATTTCATAAAATCTCAGCTTCTATAACAGTTTAGTTTCTGAGATGGGAAGAGACATTATGAAAGACAAGATACTAGGCCTATGGGATGGTCATGATGCAGGGGCATCAATTATTGAAGGAGATGAAATAAAAGTCGCCTTTAATGAAGAACGGCTCACGAGAAGAAAATTAGAGGTTGGCTTTCCTGCGCAATCAATAATCGCCTGTCTAAAATATGCGAAGATATCGCCCCAGGATATCAAAATCATCGCAGCAACTACCTCTGATTTCTCTAAGACCTTGACGAGGTTGATACCCTCTTTAAAGGAGAGATACTACCTTATCCGCAGGAGAAAAGCTATCCCTCCATTTTTATCCTTCCAGAAAGGGCTGAAATATAGATTAACTGAGCTCAAACCTAATCGTCTAACCGTCGCCTTAAGTAAATCTCATTTAATCTCTCAATTACATAAACTAGGTTTCCAAGGTTTTCAATTCTTTCTGGTCGATCATCATCTCGCCCACGCTGCTAAATGTCTCTGTAGTGGTTTTAAGAAGGGGTTATCAATCTCCATAGATGGGGTTGGTGATGGACTTTCAGCCTCTGTTAATCTTTTTAATAAAGACAGACTTGAAAGGATTGGAGTAATAGATGCGTGTAATTCTATTGGAATCTTTTTTGAACATGTAACGAATCTCTTAAATATGCGCGAGTTAGAGGATGAGGGGAAGGTCATGGCCCTGGCTGACTTTGCCTATCCTATCCCTGGAGATGAGAACCCAATGTTAGACCTATTTAAGGTTTCTGGGATGAATGTCGAAGCTAAAATCTCCACATCAAGGATGTATTTAATCTTAAAAAAAATTCTTTGGCAAACATCTACTGAACAATTTGCAAGGATGGCGCAAGATGCCCTGGAATATTTTTTGGTTGAATTATTTCAAAATTGCTTAAAAGAGACAGGTGAAGAGTATCTCTGCTGGTCAGGAGGGGTGGCTTCAAATATCAAGGCCAACCAAAATATTCGTCACTTGTCAGGGGTGAAGGATTGGTTTGTCTTCCCGCATATGGGCGATGGCGGACTTGCTATTGGAGCGGCATTGTATATTAATCTTCAAATAAATAAAATATCAACCTACAGGTTTAATAATTTCTATTTAGGGGAAGAGTATTCTAATGATGAGATAGAAAAGAGCCTAAGAGAGTATAATCTAAGCTACAAAAAAGAAGACGACATCTATTTTAAAGTAGCCAATCTCCTCGCCGAGGAAAATGTAGTCTTCTGGTTCCAGGGAAGAATGGAAATCGGGCCAAGGGCATTGGGTAACAGAAGCATCCTGGCAAGGGCTGATTCTAATATCTGTAAAAATCTCTTGAATCTAAGTATAAAAAAACGAGTCTGGTATCAACCCTTTTGTCCTTCTATCTTAGAAGAGGATGTTCAGGAGTATCTTTCTGATCTAACCCATCATCCTGACAAATTCATGACTATGGGGTATAGCATTAAGAAAGAAAAGAGAGAAAAATTGACAGCTATCAGTAATATCGATGGTTCATGTAGACCTCAAATCTTAGGAAACGAAAATCCAGGATTTAAGGCATTGCTGGAAGCCTATCGAAGGTTAACAGGAGAAGGGATTATCTTAAATACTAGCTTTAATCAACATGGAGAGCCTATTGTTAGCTCTCCAAAAGACGCTATCCAGACATTTTTGCGGACAAAAGCCAGCTATATGGCCATAGGAGATTTCCTGATCCATGAGAAAAAAGCTTAATTCAAATAATACCTCACCCCCTTCCTACTTCAAAAACCCAAAACTCTCCCTGATAATAGGACTGTCATCTATAAATATTGCACTCCTCTTATTATGGGTTTTCTCCTTTGAAAACATACAAATAATAGGACAATTACCATGGACATCACCTCTGATATTAGAGATTAATTTTTTCTTAATCCTTTTTGGATTAGTAATAAATAAAGAGACCTGGATAAAAATATATAAAGAAATCCCCTCAAGATATCTCTTTTTACTTATGGCAATTCTTATCTATGGCTTATATCTGCTGACCTGGATCGCACCCAGGACTCACCGAATTTTCTATGATGAGGATATCTATATTAATATCGCCCAAAATATCGTTTATGAAAAAAAGGCTGCTATGTGCAATAATGGTGAAAATGAGCATGGAGAATATAAGTGTGCTATGCGTGAATATAATAAAGAACCCAATGGATGGCCATATTTATTAAGTATTGTTTTTCGACTGTTCAGGGTAAGAGAAAGATATGCCTTTTACCTGAACAACGCCCTCTTTCTCTTTGGCATAGTTATAGCGTTTTATCTGGGGACACTCCTGTTTCAGGGGTATCTTGCTGGGATATATGCCGCCTTCTGTTTTACAATTATTCCTAATAATCTTCGCTGGTTTAATACTGCTGCCGCAGAACCAGGCGCCGCTGTGTTTGCTGCCCTGGCTATTTTGCTATTTTTAATTTATTTTAAAGAGAAAAAAATAGGGTTACTCTTTTTAGCCTCAATAACTCTGCCCTTCTCCTGTCAATTCCGCCCAGAATCTGTCCTGATCTTACCTATTATTGCCTTAATAATTATCCTCTTACAACCAAAGGAACTAACCAAGCTAAGGACTTATCTCTTTGCCCAGTTCAGTTTTTTTCTCCTTATCCCTCACTTTGTCCATCTCTTTGTAATGAGAGAAGAAAAATGGGGAGCTGAGGCAGTTAAATTTTCGTTCCATTACCTCAAGGATAATTTTAGGACTAACTTTTTTTATTATATAAACAATAAGCACTTTCCTTGCCTTATAATCTTTTTCTTTGCAGTAGGTATTATCATAAGTGAAAAATGGAAAGAAAAGGCCATTGGGTTAGTATGGTTTATCTTATTTTGGGGTATATTTATCTTTTTTTATGCTGGTAGTTACTCTTATGGGACGGATGATAGGTTTGCCTTAGTCTCTTTTATTCCTCTTGCCCTTTTAGCAGGAGAGGGTATCTCTGGTCTAATAAAAGAATTAAATCATAAATATAAGTGGGGTAATTACCTTCACCTGGCTATCTTTCTCATATTAATCTCGTCATTTCTATCCTTCTACCCCTTCACCTCCGCAAAAGGTCTTGAAGCATGGGAGGCACGTGCAGACCATTATTACGCAAAAAAAATGTTCAAGGTCTTACCAGCGAATTCAATTATCTTAACTCAAAATCCTAATATGTTTCTAGTCTGGGGGCATAGCGCTGGACAGGCATCTTTGGCTACTGACAATTCATCCGTAATTGATGACCTTTTTCAGTACTATCAGGGGGGAGTCTTTTTCCATTATAACTATTGGTGTAATACAGAAGATCCCCGTGAGAAGACATTTTGTAAAAATATATTAGATAAATTTAACCATAAAATTATTCGTTCCTTTAAGGAAAGGAACTTTAGATACATATTATACAAGTTGGAGAGAAAAAAATAAAAAAGGCGCTAAAATTCAATATCATCTAAAAAACTTTTCAGTTTCTTACTTCTGCTAGGATGACGTAACTTTCTCAAGGCCTTTGCCTCTATCTGTCTTATCCTCTCTCTTGTAACTGCAAAATTTTGTCCAACCTCTTCCAAGGTATGTTCACAAGTCTCTCCAATCCCAAATCTCATCCTTAAAACCTTCTCTTCTCTATAAGTTAATGTCTGTAAGATGTTACGTGTTTGATCTTTTAAATTTACATCTATTACTGCTTCAAGAGGTGAGTCAATGCCCTTATCCTCAATAAAATCTCCTAGATGACTGTCCTCTTCCTCTCCTATAGGAGTTTCAAGAGAGATGGGTTCCTGAGCAATTTTCAAGACCTTTCTTACCTTATCTACAGATAGATTCATCCGTTCTGCTATTTCTTCTGGGATAGGTTCCCTCCCAATCTCCTGGACAAGAACCCTTGAAGTCCTAATCAATTTGTTTATCGTCTCGATCATATGAACTGGTATACGAATAGTCCTGGCTTGATCAGCAATAGCCCTTGTGATCGCTTGCCTAATCCACCAGGTAGCATAGGTGCTAAATTTATAACCTCTGCGATATTCAAATTTATCAACCGCCTTCATCAAACCTATGTTACCTTCCTGAATCAAATCCAAAAACTGCAGACCTCTATTGGTATATTTCTTGGCAATACTTACCACTAGTCTTAGGTTAGCTTCTACCAGCTCACTTTTAGCCTCGTCTACCTCTCTTTCTGAGATTTTAAGTCTTTCCACTATCTTCGCTAAGTAACCTAAAGGTATTCCTACTTTTTCTATCTCTCTATCTCTTTTTTCTTTAATGTCTTGAATAAAAGTTTTATCCAACTCATAAAAATCTGTCTCTAAATACTGAGATGTACTTGCTAATTCATTTTCTAATATTTGGATATTAGTTAAAATATTTCTAAGTAACCTTGATAAATTATCTATTTGATTAGTCGTTAAATCTAACGCTTTAATACATTTTGCTATAATTGTTTTTTTTTGTCCCATAGAAAAAACTATTTTTTTCTGCTCTTCTTTATCTACCTTATCTACCCTGGACTTAAGAATTTCTATCTCATTAGTAATTTTTTCTATCTCTTCTACTTGTTGAATAAATTTTGACTTTGTCTCAAATTCATTATCATCTAAAGTAGAAAAATCTTCTTCTGAAGAAACAATGTCTTTAACTCTAATCTTGTCTTGAATCAATCTATCTTTTAACCTAACCACTTCTCTTATTGCTGCTGGCACCTGGGATATAAACCTTATAATTAGTCTTTTCCCTCGCTCTATCTTCTTAGCAATATAAATTTCGCCATCCTTAGTCAAAAGAGGAACTATCCCCATCTCTCTTAGATACATTCTTACAGGATCATCAGTACGGCCTATATACTCATCACTTAATTCTGACGATGTACTTATATCTTTTGGGGCATCTTCCTCATTAACCGATTTATCAATTAGATATTGAGATTGGCTATCAACGATTTCTATATCATTTTCACCAAATATCATAAAAATTTCATCAATATCTCCTGGAGATACAACTTCAGTCGGAAGTACTTCATTCACCTCATCATATGTAAGATAACCTTTTTCTTTTCCTAAAACCACTAATTGTTCTATCTCTATTGTTTTTGCCTCAGCTTTCATTATTTAGACTCCTTTACGTTTATAACGGGTAAAGTAACTTTTTTACTTTATCCGTTATAAATGTCATCCTTTGAGAATTAATATTTGGGTGCGATCAACCTGGCATGACGATATATTCAGTTTTAATAATAGGTTACAATATCAAAAAATAGTAAAAAGATCGTAAACTACTTTAGATCCGTTGCAACATGGCTTCTTTTAAAAGACAATTATATTCAAACAACAACTCATTGTCTATTGGCCTCTGCTTCTTTTCTGCTTCCTGCATTTCCTCTTTAATTAAAATCAATCTCCTTTTTAGTCCCTTATTATTTATTTTATAAGTAAGACAATCATGGATAATCTTTTCAATATTACCATCCTCTCCATACTCTTCTACCAGGAGACTAGAGACTATTGACCTAATCCTCTCACTTGAGAAATATTGAATAACATTAACCTGATTAAAACTGACATCCTCCTTGTATAAATTATATAAAATCTCTATGATAGATTTGTAATCTGGATTTTCAAAGTCTTCTGTACCTAACTTATTAAAGACTGATTCCAGATAACAATTGTCTTTTAACAAAAGTTGGACAAGATACTTCTCTGCAGCATTTTCTCCTTTATTAATTATCCCTGAAACATTCGGTCTGGGCACATTAATCTTATTATTTCCTTTAGCTAAGGTCTTTTTTATCTCTTCCAAAAGTAATTCCTGGTTTATCTTTAGCTTGTCTGCTAAGATTTCAATATATCTAGTACGTTCTACTATATTTGACAGTTTAGCCAACACTGGGATTAGTTTATTCACTGCTGCAACTTGACCTGAAATCGTTGAGATGTCATTTTCCTGAATAGTCCTATCAAAAATAAAATTTACAATATCTATTGCCTTTTCAATGTATTCTAAAAATTTCTCTCTACCATGCAACCTAATAAAGGTATCGGGATCTTCTCCTGAAGATAGTGTACTTACCTTTACCTTTAGATTCTGTTCTCCCAATAAATCAAAGCCTCTCTTAGCCGCTGCTATACCTGCCTGGTCACCATCAAATACTATAACAAACATATCGGTATATCTTTTTATAAAATTTACCTGCCCTCTTGTTAAAGCTGTTCCT
>JAZDLJ010000326.1:0-2534 GCA_043802115.1 bacterium
CGAAAAAATGATGGCCAGTTAAAATAAGGTTGACTCTCCAACTTCGAGCGGATTATACAGTAACGATAAAATTATAAAACTTTTTCTAAAACCAATAGACATCTTTCCAAAATAAATATTGTATTCTCTAAGTATCTAGAGGCAAGAGAAGACAAAAATTTTGCTGTAGTGAGTTATTGGTAGGCTTTTTGTAAATTTTCTTAGTGCAGCTTCCCGTAAAATTGCCTCTGTTTGAGCGAAGCGAGTTAGACAATTTAGGGACGCAAGCTTAGAAAATTCAAAAAGACTACTCCAACGAACGAAGCAAAGATTTTTATCTTCTCACCCGCAAGATTATTTTGGAAAGATGTCTAATAAAACAAAAAAACTACTTTATTATGTCAGTCGGGAGGGAAAGGATAAACTTAGTCCCCTTACCTACTTCACTGGCAACATTTATAGAACCTCTATGATCAACGATTATCCTGTTAGTTATAGATAATCCTAACCCTGTACCCCTGTGTCTTTTAGTAGTAAAAAATGGATCAAATATCTTTGGGATAATTTCTTTAGGGATACCACATCCTGTATCTTCGATTTCAATCTTTATACTATCTCTCTCACTATCTTTATTAATAAACTTCGTACTTACCTTTAATAATCCTCCATCATCCATAGAATGGATAGCATTCTGGATCAAATTCAAAAAAACCTGGCTTAACTGCTCTGGATCAGCATTCATCAATGATAATTTATCGTCTAAAACAAGCTCTAACTTAATATTATTTTTATCTAAGTCCTGATTCAATTGAAACAATCTTTCCCGTAGAAGTAAGTTAATATCTACCTCTTTTAATAAGGGTTTAACTTGACGGGCAAAATCCATAATAGAAGAAATAACTTTATTCAATCTGTCTATCTCTGCTAAGATAATCTGGGTATATTGTTTGTGGGGATTATCTTCCTTCATTTCTTCATCCATTAAATCAACAAAACCAGCAATAGAGCTTAAAGGATTTCTTATCTCATGCGCTACCCCAGCCGCCATTTCTCCCAAGGAAGCAAGGCGGTTATTTCTCTCAACAGTCTCTCGTAATTCCTTAATCTCTGATATATCCCTAAAAACAGCAATACTACCCTGAATATTTTTAGCCTCATCTCGTAAGATAGCTGTACTTATACCTAAAGGTATCTTTTTTTTATCCAGAGATACAACGGTTATCTCTTGATGAGAAAAAATATGTTCACCATCAGGCCCGGCAGCAAGCATCCTGGCGATCATATTATTTATTTCAATTAATCCCTGTACCTCATATAAAGGTTTGCCTAACAAATCAATCGCACTCATGGATAAAATGTTCTCTGCCTCTTTATTTAATGTTGTTATTTTAAAATCCAGATCCACCACCATTACCCCACTGGTCATACTTGAGAGTATATTCTGATTATATTCAGATAGATATTGAAGCTTTTCGTTCATCTTCTTCATCTCTGTAATATCCTTTAAACTCTCAACCCCACCAATTATCGCTCCGTTTTCTTCTTTTAGAAGAGAAGCACTGGAGAGTATCGGTATCTTTTTATTATCTTTGTCATAAATATCCATTTCTATATTTACAACAGATTTATTTAATTCTGATGCCCTTCTAATTGTGCATTGAGTAGTATTGCAGATTGAACTATTCAATACCTCATAACACTTCATCCCAATAGCCTCATCAATACTAAAGCCGGTAATATTTTCAGCCATTTTATTAAATGAAGTAATTGTCCAATTTTTATTTACAGTCATAAGTCCCTCTGCTAAACTCTGGAGGATAATTTCTACCTTTTTCTTTTCATTATTAATTGTTTGATAGAGCTTTGCGTTCTCAACAGCGACAGCAGCTTGACTACTTAAAAGAAATAAGAGATCTAAATGATGTTGGGTGAATGATTTTCTATCTATATAAGCATAGATATTAAAAACTCCTACCCCTTTATTGCTTACTATAAGAGGAATAACAATAAAACTGTATTCTCCGCCCTGATCATCATCCCCTATCCCGTCAGCATCAATATCAGGGATAATAGTAGGCTTTGCCTCTTTAATTACCCAATCTATAATTCCTTCTTCAATCTGTTGTTTTATAGACACCTCTAATTTGGCAGAGATATCTTTCATCATAATGGGTTCAAATTGATTTGTTTTTTCATTTAATAAGAAGACGGCACAACTTTTATATTTAATTAAATTTTTAGTTAAAAAAAGTAAAAGATCAATAATATGTCTTTGATCATGGGCTGAACTAATAGCCTCAGATAATACTTGAAGAGTCTTTAATTCGTCAAATGCCTCCCTTATATCCAATCTTTCTCTTTCTAATACTTGAATTTGTTCAGTTAGTTCTAATATTTTCCTGTTTAATTCCTGAACTACAACAGGCATTTCATCAGTTTTATCAAGGTTCATTTCTTCATTTCCCATTCTTCTCATCTTCTCGACTTGTTGTTTTTTCAGCTTCTATCTTTTCACATCCTTTAGCCATAATCATAAATTCATCTGCCTTTTTGAC
>JAZDLJ010000353.1:0-3980 GCA_043802115.1 bacterium
AGGGGCGTTTCATACTAGCCCAGGGTGAAACCCTGGGAGGGATAAATAGACGCAAATGCGCTCTGAAGGAGCGCCTCATAAAATAAAAGGGGAAAAATAACCTCAGTCGCTAAGAGCAAAATATGAGGCACTCTTTCAGAGCGCGGATTGGTGGGGAAAACATTACCCAGGGTTCCACCCTGGGCTAGTATGAGAGGCTCCTTTGGAGCAGTTTATGAGTTGCCCCTTCGGGGCAAAAATAGAGTTCGCCCGAAAGGAAGCAATGAGTTATTTATTTACACCTCCTAAGCCAACGCTCTGGTTAAAGTTAACCGTACAGGTCGAAAAATTTGAAAACTTATCACTGTCGAGTGTTTAGTCAAAATATTTTTTTTCAGATTTTCTCAGATTTTCTCCGTGGTTAATTTTTAATCGTACAGGTCGAAATTTTTGTCTTCTTTTGCCCCTAGACACCTAGAGAATACGGTATTTATACTACTCCAACTTAGGTTTTTCTAACTAATTGTATTAATTAAATATAGTAACATAAAGTAAAAAGTAGCAAAGGCACAGAGGAAAAACAAAAAAACCTTAAAAACTATGTGCCTATGTGCCTCAGTGCCTTTGTGCCTTAACCTACTGATCATTAACCAACCTAAAAGGTCTTACCTAGGCTAATAGTTACCAAGCAAAACCTAAGTTGGAGTAGTATATTTTGGAAAGATGTCTATTGTCTAAGCGTAGCGAGTTTTGGCAATTTTGGGATAGGTTCAAAATTAATTATTGTGAATCGGAGGTTATCTAAATGAATAAATTTTGTCGATTAGTAATTGTTATCCTTTTAACTTTTTTTATAAGCCCTCTTCCCAAACAAATTTTTGCCTTCCCTAATGATAACTCAACATTACCCAGGATTCTTCAGAACGAAGAAGCAGGAACGAAGAACCAAGAACAAGTATTTTCACAACAGACAACAGATGGGGAAGAACAAGCATCCCCTAAAATTCAAAGCCTCCAATCGATTTTAGAATCAATAAGCACCCTTAAAGAGGAAATCTCAGAGAAAGAGTATATATTAAAAGGGGCTATCTCAAAAAAAGAGCAACAAGAGCTTGAAAATGAAATAGGCGATTTAAAGTCTAACCTGAGGTTACTTGAAGAGAATTTTAGTGAGATTGCAGCAGGTGTTGATCTTGGGCTTTTTGAAAAAGAGCCTTCAATGGAATTCGACTTGGCCCAGCAGGTTAAAGAGATATTAATGCCTGTTTTTGATGAAATTCGGAAGGTAACTGCTCGTCCTAGAGAGATTGATCGTCTTCGCCGAGAGGTTAGTGATACAAAGGAAAAATCTTTAGTTATCAAAAAGGCGACAAAAAATATTAATAAGTTAGTTAAAGAAGCTACAGGGAAAGATCTTAAGACTGCCTTAAGTAAATCAGAAAAAAGTTGGTTATTGCGAGAACTACAGGTAGAGACAAAGCTAACTATTGCAAGGGAACAACTTAGACAAAAATTAAGTGAAAATGGTAGTTTGTCAGAGACAATACAGCATCTTTTGCGAATTTTTTTTAGGAGTAGGGGACGGAATCTCTTATTTGCCTTGATTGCTTTTTTGGGAGTTTATATTGGCTTATGGAAAACTTATGGGACAATTAAAAATTCTAAATTATTGCAGATAAACAATCGAAGATTTTCTATTCGTCTCTTTGATCTTATCTATCGAGTTAGTACAATAATAGCCGGTTTTTTAATTGTTTTGTTAGTCTTTTATTTAGCAGGTGACTGGCTACTCTTAACCTTTGCTGTAATTATTATCTTTGGGATTATCTGGGCATTTAAGCAAACCCTGCCTCGTTTTATGAATGAAGCCAAATTTGTGTTAAATCTAGGGACAGTTCGCGAAGGGGAGAGGGTTAATTATAATGGCCTACCATGGTATGTAAAGTCAGTAGGTCTCGCTACCTTTCTGATTAACAAGGAACTTAGTGGTGGAGAGATAAGGCTTCCTTTAAGAAGCATAGTCGATCTTCATTCTCGTCAGTTTAAAGATGAAGAACCCTGGTTCCCCACCAGGGTTGGAGATTGGGTGATATTAGCCGATGATGTCTATGGGAGGGTGCTTGTGCAAACGCCAGAATTTGTTGAGATTTTAGCATTAGGAGGAAGTCGTAAGATGTATCAGACCACAGCTTTTTTAGGACAAAATCCATTAAACTTATCTTCAAACTTTTGTCTGTTTATAACTTTTGGGATTGATTATAAACACCAACAATTTGTTACTAAAGATATCCCTCAAAAGTTAGAGACAATGATTAATGAGAGATTAATTACTGAGGGTTATACGGAATATGTAAAAAGTATCAAGGTAGAATTTAAGGAGGCTAATGCCTCGTCACTTGACCTGGATATAATTGCGGCTTTTTCAGGAAAGGCTGCGGATAGGTATTACGCCTTGCGTCGGTTAATTCAGAGAATCTGTGTAGATGCCTGTAATTATTATGGGTGGGTGATCCCATTCCCTCAAGTTACTTTAAGCATGGCTTCTTCAGCACAAAAGGATGACAGGGAGGAGGTTAATAAAAAAAACATTAATAATGGAGAGATGATATTTGGGTAAAATTTTACTTTACATTTCCAAAATACTATGTAAAATGGAGTTATGTATTCCAGATTAATTAAACCACCTAAAAATAAGAGTTTTTTTTTCTTTGGTGCTAGAGGTACTGGGAAAACAACCTGGGTAAGGTCAACTTTTCCTAAGGCAATTTATTTGGATTTACTTGAAGCAGAGCTATTCAATGATCTATTGGCTAATCCTCAGAGGCTTGCACAATATATACCTAATGGCCATGAAGATTGGATAATTATTGATGAAGTTCAGAGGATTCCTGAGCTATTAAATGAGGTTCATAGGCTTATTGAAAAACATAGATATAAATTTATCTTAACAGGTTCAAGCGCCCGTAAATTAAAACGCAAGGGGCCTAATCTTCTAGCCGGCCGAGCCTTAACCTATAATTTATACCCTCTATCCATCTCAGAATTAGGAGCTGATTTTAATTTCAATACTTCCCTGCAATATGGCTGTCTTCCTAGTATATATACTGAAGAAAATCCTAAAAAATATCTTGAGAGTTATGTAAAGACCTATCTTGAGGAAGAAGTTCGTCAGGAAGGCTTAACGAGAAATTTGGGCATGTTTGCAAGATTTATGGAAGCAGCAAGTTTTTCTCAAGGATCGATCCTTAATGTTTCTTCAGTAGCGCGGGAATGTGCAGTAGAACGAAAAGTAGTTGAGCATTATTTTTCAATTTTAGATGATATGCTTCTTTCTTATCACCTGCCAGTTTTTAGCAAAAAAGCCAAAAGACGATTAGTAGCTCACCCCAAATTTTATTTTTTTGATACAGGCGTTTATCGCACCCTAAGGCCTAAAGGACCATTAGATATGCCTGAAGAGATTGAGGGGATAGCCCTTGAGACGCTTTTTTTGCAGGAAATTATTGCTCTTAATGCTTCACTGGAATTGAATTATTCAATTTATTATTGGCGAACCGTCAATGATGCTGAAGTTGATTTTGTTTTGTATGGGGATAAAGGAATCCATGCCTTTGAGATTAAACGTAGCAGTCGGATTTTATCTTCTCACTTCAATGGACTGCGGTTATTACTAAAAGATTATCCTATGGCCAAGGACTATTTGGTTTATGGGGGAAAACGTCGAATGCGAGAAGGACCGATATCCATTGTGCCAGTTGAGGAGATGCTTAAAACCTTACCTGAAATTTTGAGAGAGAGGGCGTTTTAACTGTTAGATATTTTGGGTTTTAAAATAATAGATTAGGGTATATACTACTCCAACTTAGGTTTTCCTAAAATAATGCAGGTTAATTTTGTAACTAACTGTTAAGGCACAAAGTAGCAAAGGCACAAAGGAAAAAACAAAAAAAATCTTAAAAAAACTTTGTGTTTCAATGCCTTTATGCCTTAACATGCTGGTT
>JAZDLJ010000174.1:0-7546 GCA_043802115.1 bacterium
AATTTTGCTGGAGAGAGTTATTTAGTAGTCTTTTTGTAAATTTTCTTAGCACAGCTTCCCGTTAAAAATTGCCCATGTTTGAGCGAAGCGAGTTAGGCAATTTAGGGAAGCAAGCTTAGAAAATTCAAAAAGATTACTCAACGAACGAAGCAAAGATTTTTACAAACGCATGCAAAACACGTACCAAGAAAAACCTAAGTTGGAGTAGTATAATTAATTTTATTAGGATATTCTTTGTCACCTTCAAATCCCATCCACCGCATCAAACTTATTCCTAAAATCCCTATAACTATTAACCCAATCAAACACCACCTCTTTGCTCACTGCTTTAAAATGCTGTTTGCCACACTTTATTTTTAATCGTTCAACTTGGGTTAAATTTTCATCTTTTTTATCAGTCTTGGTTTCAACTATAAAGTAGAGCTTAATCCCCATTTATCTTAATTAACTAGCGGCTCGTTGGAGTTTATCGATTCACTCCTTTTTGGCCATTTGCTTTCTGTATTTTATTATAGAGATAGCCTAAATTTTATTATAGAGATAGCCTAATATTAAGTCCTACTGCCTATTTTAGCAAGGAAAAATTTATTTTAATTGCATAGGAAAATGCTTTTTTAAAATGCGGGTTTGCGGGTGATTGTATAAATAATGTTAATAGTTATAACAAGATGAATGTCTTGTTAATTTCCTGAAAAGAAATTTCATATTCTGCCCCGAAGGGGCACTTTATGAGTTGTCCCTTCGGGGCAAAACAGAGTCCGCCCGAAGGGCGATAATTTAAAGGAATGTTTTCTCTGGATTTCTGGGTTCATATTTTATCAAAAAATTTTTAGCCACAGAGATGATATAAGCATAATATTTCTATCGGTTGTTTTTTATTTAATACTTTAATGATCTTAATTAGTCAATAAAATAAAGAGAATACGCAGATGGAAGGTGGAAGAACTTTTTGTATAAATTACTCTTTCATTTTATTTTTTAAAAATGAATTTTAATTGACAGCAAAAACTATATATGCTAATTTGCTTCATTATGGCAAACAATATCGGTATCCTCGCCTCAACAAGAGGCGCTGACATGCAGGCGCTTATAGATGCTATTGCAAAAGGGAAATTAGATGCTCGTATTGCAGTAGTTATAAGTGACAAAGAAGAAAGTTATGCCTTAGAGAGAACAAGGCAGCATAACCTTAAGTCAGTTTTTATCTCACCAAAAGGATTAGCTCGAGAAGAATATGATAGACTTATTGCTCAGGAATTACAAAAAGAAGGCGTAGAGTTAATCTTATTAATCGGCTATATGAGGTATTTAAGTAGATGGTTTGTCGACCAATATAAAAACAGGATTATGAATATCCACCCCTCTTTGTTACCCGCATTTGCTGGAGGAATGGATAAAAATGTACATCAAGCTGTTTTAGATCATGGCTGTAAAGTATCGGGTTGTACACTCCATTTTGTTGATGAAGGAGAAGATACAGGGTCTATTATTAAACAAGCTGCTGTGAATATTCTTGAAACTGAAACAGCTGATTCCTTAAAAGAAAAAGTCCAAAAAGCTGAACAAGAACTTATTATCGAGGGGATAAAATTATTTTTTAAAAATAAACTAAAGGTTAATGGGAAAAAAGTGGAGATATTAGCTGAAATTGAGGAATAAAAAATACAGCAATTCTCATTTTGACTTATTTGTTGATGTACCTCCAAAATTCGCTTCACTCGTAAAGTAGTCTTTTTGAATTTTCTAAACTTGCTTCCCTAAATTGCCTAACTCAGCAAAAGCTCAAACGGAGACAATTTTATGGAAAGCTGCGCTAAGAAAATTTACAAAAAGTCTACTAAATACTCGCTCAATAAAATATTGGAATCATATTTATCTAAAAAAATCAAATTTAAAATTGCTGTAAAAAATGGAGTTAAGTATGTCTAACAATAACTTAATAGCAAAAAAAATCTTAGTTACAAGCGCTCTCCCTTACGCAAACGGACCAATTCATCTTGGTCACCTTGTGGAATATATCCAGACCGATATTTTTGTAAGATATCTAAAACTAACTGGTCATGACACAATCTATTGTTGTGCTGATGATGCCCATGGTACTCCAATTGAGATAAATGCAAGAAGGCAGGGGATTTCGCCAGAAGAATTAATTGCTAAATATTATAACGAGCATCTTCAGGACTTTATTGATTTTCAGATTCTCTTTAATTCATATTATACCACCAATTCTCCAGAAAATAAGGACTTAAGCGATCTTATCTTTTCAAGGTTAAGGGATAATGGGGATATCTATCAAAAAGAAATCCTCTTGACTTACTGTGAACAGTGTAAAAGATTTCTGCCCGACCGTTATGTAAAGGGTATATGTCCAAAGTGCGGGGCTGAAGATCAATATGGAGACAACTGTGAGATCTGTAACGCTACTTATGAGACTACAACGCTAAAGAAGCCATATTGTAGTATCTGCGGTAACCCGCCAACTCAGAAGATGTCCAATCACTACTTTTTTAGATTAAGCGCTTATAGTGAGAGGCTAAAAAACTGGCTAGAGAAAAATAATCGACTTCAGCCTGAGATCAAGAATTATATCTTTCACTGGATAAATAGTGGTCTAAATGACTGGGATATCTCCAGGGATGTCCCTTATTTTGGTTTTCCAATTCTTGGGGAGACAGATAAATATTATTATGTCTGGCTGGATGCACCTATTGGCTATATGGCTAGCAGCCAGCATTATTGTCAAAACCATGGTTTAGATTTTAAAGAATACTGGGAAAAGGAGAGTGGTCAGGTTATCCATTTTATAGGGAAGGACATTATTTACTTTCATTTTCTTTTTTGGCCGGCGATGCTGATGGGAAGTGGTTTTAATCCTCCTTATGATATAGTTGTTCACGGTTTTTTAAATATTAATAAGATGAAAATGAGTAAATCAAGAGGAACATTTATTACAGCCAGGGATTATTTAGAAAAATTAGATCCCAGTTATCTGAGATTTTATTATGCCTATAATCTCTCCAGAAATATGACAGACCTCGATTTGGATATGGAGGATTTTAAAAATAGAATTAACAGCGACCTTATCGGAAATTTTGCCAATCTTACTTACAGATCAATGAGTTTTCTAAAACAACATTTTGAAGGAATGATTATTAGTTTTAGACAAAATGAATTAAGTCAACAGATAGCCGAAAAGATTGAGAATATTAAGAATTATTATAAAAATTGTGAACTCAGGTCAGCTCTCAAGCAAATCATGGAGATAAGTGATATAGGTAATAAATTTTTTCAAAAGAGTGAGCCATGGAAGGTGATGAAAGAGGATAAAAACAAGGCCCAGCAGGACATCTCTTTTTGTCTGGATATTGTTAAGAAGCTATGTATCTTGTTAAAACCTATACTTCCTAGAACTTGTAACGATTTAGAAAGGCAGCTTAACCTCTCTGATTTAACCTTTGCTGATCTGGATAAAGAGATAACAGGGGTTGTGATTAATAAACCCTTTCAGCTCCTAAAAAAAATTGATGAACTAGAACTAGTTCAAAAGGACCCTTTGTCCAGGGTTGATCTGCGGGTTGCTGAGATTGAAAAGGTAGAGGAACACCCTCAGGCGGATAAATTGTATGTCTTACAGATTGATGTAGGAAAAGAAAAGAGGCAGATTATAGCTGGCATTAGACCATTTTTTACCAAGGAAGAACTGGTTGGAAAAAAGATAATAATTGTTTACAATCTAAAACCTGCTGAATTACGTGGACAGAAAAGTCAAGGGATGTTGCTAGCTGCAAGTGATGAAAATAATATGGGATTACTTACGACAAATCAACCCTCTGGTTCTGAGGTTCGAATCATAGGGATAGATTTTGATGGCACCAGGGAGATTAACATTAAAGATTTTCAACTTGTCTCTTTAAGCGCCAGAGAAGGTAAGGTTTATTATAAAGGAAATCCTTTAAAGTATAAAGAGGTAGAGGTATTTTTAAATAGAGCTGTTGAAGGAATGATTAAGTAGGAGGATTTATGATTAAGAAAAGAAGTAACAGTATGTCTCTATTCTATTTACTAGTCCTTATTGGAATTTTGTTCCAGGTAGGGATAGATAGTGTATCAGCCAGGATAGAGGATTTCCCTTGTCCATCTGAATTGAAGCCAAAGGTTGAGTTTTGGAAAAATATCTATTCACAGTACACAACTAAACAAGGGGTACTTCATGATAGTGAAGATATGTCTGTTATTTACGAAAATATCTACGTTGGAGATATTGCTGAAGATAGAAGGGCTCTCTCCAACAGAGTAAAAAAAAATAAGCAAGAATACAAGAAGTTATTAGATTCGATAATTAAAAAAAAAGGAGAACTATTATCTCCAAGGGAAAAAAAAATATATAATCAGTTTACCGATAAAAGTCTGGAGAGATTAAAATTAGCTAAAAATTTAATAAGATTCCAGTTAGGTCAAAGGGATCGTTTTCTTCAAGGGCTTAAATTATCTTATAGATATCTAAATTATATAAAGGAGATGATTGTTCAGGCCGGTGCACCTGAGGAGATTATGTATCTTCCCCATGTTGAATCATCTTTTAATTATAAGGCCTATTCAAAATTTGGAGCTGCAGGGATCTGGCAATTTACCAGAGGCACAGGAAAGAGGTATTTAGAGATTGGATATGTATACGACGAACGTCTTGATCCCCTTAAATCAACTCAGGCAGCCATCCAGCACCTTATGGACAATTATACTAAACTACAAGCCTGGCCATTAGCTATTACCGCCTATAATCATGGGGTAGCTGGGATGAAGAGGGCAGTGGCTGATTTAAATACAACTGATATTGTAAAAATTATTACTGATTATGATGGGAAGAGCTTTGGCTTTGCCTCAAAAAATTTTTATTGTGAATTTTTAGCAGCCTGCGAGGTTGCTAAAAATTACAAAGATTATTTTGGAGATGTTGAACTAGAAGAACCATTGGAATATCAGTCATATAAATTAAAAAAAGCAGTATTTTTAAAAGACATTATTAAATCTTCAGGGATAGATAAAGAAACTATAGCAAGATATAATCCAGCACTCAGAAAACCTGGCCTCCAATCCAAACGGTGTCTACCTAAAAATTTCACCTTAAATTTCCCTGGCAATAAAGATTACAGCCTGGCAAATAATCTACTAGAGACATGTCCTTTGTCAGAACCTATTCTTTTGACTAAGTTAGTCACAAATCCACAGGCGCCAGAACCAGCTCTTCAAGCAAAGTTACCTTTAGAGAGTAAAATTATGGAAAAATTCGTTGATATCCTGATTAAACCCGTGTCTAAGTCAGATGTAACACTTGTGCCTAAAAAAGAAGATAGCAGTACAAAAAATAATTTATCGCTCGCATCTAAGGATGCCAATCAGATCTCATTAAAAATCGAATGGACTGATGAGGATTATAAAAATAGATATAGCACCCTATTAACAGGCAATAATTCTGAGCAGGTATCTCTAAAAATTGGAGTTGACGAGACAATCAGTCACTATGCTGAGTGGGCTAAGACAAGCACAAGCGAGATTAAGAGGACAAATAGGATAGGAAAATCATTACAGACAGGGAAGGTTATTAAGATAAGATTAAAAGGGGTAAGTAAAGAAGATTTTGAGGAAGCCAGGATAGATTACCATAAAGGTATAGAAGAGGATTTTTTTGATAATTATCAAATAGATGATACCAATGACTACACTATTAAAAGAGGCGATAGCCTCTGGCTGCTCTGTTTAAAAAAGTTCGCTGTCCCTCCCTGGCTAATAGAACGGTATAATAGCAATATAAACTTTGATAACTTGCAGTTAGGCAGCAAATTGGTTGTCCCTGTTGTTGTAGGAAAAGTCTTAAATTAGTGACAAGCTCTGACACTAATAACTAATAATATCCGTAAACCCGCATGAAAAATAGGTAACCGTCCCAATGTCCTTACTACTTTATAAGTTTTTAAAACTTTTTTTTCTCCCTTCTGCTTTATTTTTTTTATTATTACTTGTTACTTTATTACTTTTTTATTTTAATAAAAAAAAAAGGCATTCGCTTGTCTTTTAACAATTACCATCTTTTATTATCTTCTAAGCATAAAACCTGTAGCCAACGCTCTAATGTATCCGCTAGAATTTAAATATCCTTATATAAGGCTCGATACTAATTCTATTAATAATATAGAGGCCGTTGTTGTTCTTGCTGGGGGGGCATCTCGGGCGATACATCAGGATTATATACTTTTCCGAGCTTCATCAATTAGAGTCTTAGAGGCATTTAAGCTTTATAAAAGGTTTAACAATCTTAAATTTATTGTTAGTGGTGGATGTAGTGGTTCTAATAAGCATCACTTAAGCGAAGGACAACTAATGGCAAATACCTTAGAAGATATGGGAATGCCTAAAGAAAATATTATGGTAGAAGGAGAATCCAGAAACACCATCGAAAATGCAAGCTTCACTGCCTCTATCCTAAAAAAATTAAATATAAAGAATACTGCCTTAATAACCTCAGCCTTTCATATGCCACGATCACTGTTGGCCTTTAACAAGGTTAATATCAAACCCCTTCCTTTACCTTGCGATTATATGGTTAATAGCTTATCATATAATAGCATAGATTATATCCCTCAGTTAGACTCTTTTTCAGAATCTTCAGTAGCTGTTCACGAGTATTTGGGAATACTAAGTTATCATATCTTCTTCTAGTTTATATGGTTCACTTAGACTCCTCGCTTAGCAACAAATAGATTGATAAAAGGTTGCTGAGAGATGTCTAAGACCAAATAAATCTAAGCAAAACAAAAGAGAGGAGTTAAAAGTGGCGACAGGAATTTATGTGAAATTAATAGGTTTTACAGCAGGACTATTTACTACAGGTTGTTATTTTCCACAACTACAAAAAATAGTAAAAACAAAACATACAGCGGATATCTCTCTTGGGATGTTTTCTTTTTTAACAGTGGGGATCTTTTTATGGCTAATTTATGGAATTGTCCAGGGAGATATAGTTATTATTTTAGCTAATTTTATCGCCTTAATTTTTAATATTTTTATCTTGTATTATAAGATAAAATATGGATGACCTTTTAATAGAGGTGGCGCTAAACAAGTAATGCTGAAGGCCAATAGTATTTTTACTAACTAATTGATAGTTTATACTTTTAAACTTAACATTCGACCTAATAGCATTACATGCTGTGCACTACCCATTTGTATGGAATACCTTCAATCTATCTCTGGAATAGGGTTTATTACCGCTATAACCTTTCTTGGCAGAATGGGGGACCCTAAGTATTTAAGAAGCGAGCGGGAAATAATGGTTCTTCTGCAATTTGTGACCAAAAAAGATGGGTTGCTTCATGTAGTTAATTTAAAAAAATGTCTATAAAGGGTGGGGGACGGTTATATACTCCTTTTGTAAGTTGGTCTCACTTTGAAGGATGCTTAAGCAATGAGAGCGTTTTTATATCTCTGCCTCCATGTGGGCTGAAAATAAAAAGTGCACAAGGGGACGGCCATTTGTGGCTTCGCTCTTCCT
>JAZDLJ010000176.1:0-8612 GCA_043802115.1 bacterium
TAATGTTTTTTATTAATTTGCTCGATTTTGGTCACACCCTTTTAATTTTGTCACAGTATTAAGCATACCCTATGCCTATTCCTAATATAACAAGGACATATAAAAATGTAAATCGTGTGCGACAAATAATAAATGTCCTAATTAAACATGGTTTTGGGCATATTGTAGAACAACTAAATCTCAGCCACATCCTCTCCTTTACCCATCTACTTAAACTCAAACCAACCTCTAAGATTGAAAAAATTAAATTAACCGTGGCAGAGAGGGTGAGATTGGTCTTAGAAGAATTAGGACCAACCTTTGTTAAATTTGGTCAACTTTTAAGCACCAGACCCGATCTCATTCCACCTGACTTCATCAAGGAATTCTCAAGATTACAGGATAATGTCCCTCCTGTTGACTTTCAATTAGTAAAAGAACAGATTGAAACTGAATTTGAACTCCCCTTAGATAATCTATTTACCTCTTTTGATACCACCCCATTCGCCGCAGCCTCAATCTCTCAGGTTCATCTTGCTCACTTAGAAGATGGGTCAGAAGTCGTAGTAAAGATCCAACGTCCAAAGATAGAAAGTATCTTAGACACGGATATCAGCATCTTACTCAACTTAGCCCACCTTTTAGAGCGTTACATGCCTGAAACTAGAGTCTATCGTCCTGTTGATGTTATTGAAGAATTACCCAAGATTATTAGAAGAGAACTTGATTTCACCATTGAGGCTAGTAATCTAGAAAGATTTCGTGCGAATTTTAAAGATGAAAAAGGGATATTAGTACCAAAAGTCTTTTGGAACCTAACGAGCAAAAGGGTCTTAACCCAAGAAAAAATCAAAGGAATACCTGTTGATAATATTGAAATTTTACATGATCAAGGCCAGGATCTCCCAGCTTTAGCTGATCGAATTTGTAGATGTTTTCTAAAACAGGTTTTGGAAGATGGTTTTTTCCATGCTGATCCCCACCCAGGCAACATTCTTGTAACTGAGGATGGAAAGATCTCATTTATTGACTTTGGCATGGTTGATCATTTAACAGAAGAGACCATAGAAGGACTGGGAAACATCTTCTTTGCTATTTTAAATAAAAATTATGATAAATTAGTTAATGAATATCTGACTGAAGGATTTATTAACGATGAGACTGATATCGAGCTCTTAAAACGAGATTTAATTGATTTTATTGAACCATATTATGGAAAACCCTTAAGATATATTGAAGTTGGAACAATCTTTAAAAAATTAAACGAGATTGCCTTAAGACATGGGGTCAAAATACGTCCAGACTTAGTCTTACTTGGAAAGGCTATGGTCATGATCGAAGGTAATATAAGACGCCTTGATCCCGATATCGATCTTCTGGCAATTGGCAAACCCTTTGCCCTAAATCTTCTAAAAAAAAGGATCCGACCCAAAAGGCTTTTCAAGTTGACTTACAAAAGTCTTAACGAGTTTGTCGATTTGTTTAGAATACTACCGAATCAAGTTAAGGCACTCCTTAGAAAGACCCTTAATGGTGAATTAGAGATAGAATTTGTCCATGTCGGCCTTGATAATCTTATTAGAGAAATGGATCGATCCAGCAATAGGTTGGCCTTTGCCTTAATTATCTCTGCTCTTATCATAGGATCTTCCCTAATAATCCTTTCTAGTAAAGGACCTTTCTTTTTGGGTTATCCTTCCCTCGGCATACTTGGTTTTGTCTCAGCAGGGATAATGGGAATTTGGCTGATCATAGCTATTATTAGATCTGGGAGGCTTTAATGACAACCATCCTCCATACAGAAGCCTCCATGGGATTCGGAGGCCAAGAGAAACGCATTATAGTAGAAATGGAAAATATTGCCAGGGATAAATTTAAAAGCATCCTTGCTACAAGGCCAGGAAGTAAGATTGGAAAAAGGGCTGAAAATTTAGGATATAAAGTCTATTATCTTAAGATGAGAAGCAGTTTTGATCTTTCTTCTGTCATTAAGCTAATATCTATTTGTAAAAAGGAAAAAGTTGATATTATTCATACTCATAGTTCAATTGATAGTTGGTTAGGAGGTTTTGCCTCTAAATTGTATCCACGTCCTTGGATTATTCGCACCAGACACATAGGGGCAAAGATTGGCAACAGATTTGTCTATACTAAATTAACTGATAAAATTATCACAGTGAGTAAAAATGTTAAGGACTATTTGGCCTCAGAAGGGATAAGCAGAGATAAGATCATTGCTATTCCAACTGGGGTGGATACAGATAGATTTAATCCTGAACTATATGACACTAGGGTTAGAACAGAATTTGGAATAAATGAAAAGATGTTCTTAATTGGAATAATAGCAGTATTAAGGAATAAAAAAGGCCACAGATATCTAATAAAGGCGATCGAAAAACTAAAAAAAGGATATCCTTGTATTAGGTTGCTAATAGTAGGAGAAGGCCCGCAAGAAGGTAATTTAAAAGCGCTTATCCAAGAGTTTAATTTAGAAGATACAGTCATCATGACTGGTAATAGACAAGACATTCCGCAGATACTTAAGGCTCTTGATCTTTTTGTCCTTCCTTCTTATGAAGAGGCCCTAGGGACAGCAATAATTGAGGCACAAAGCATGGGAAAACCTGTTATATCTACAAGAGCTGGTGGAATACCTGAGATAGTAAAAAATGGTCAAACAGGGCTCTTAACTGAGCCTGAGGATGTTGATGATTTAAGCAAATCGATTGAAAAGGTGGTTAAAGATAGTACACTAGCTAAAAGGCTTGGATTAAAAGCAAGACAATATATTATAGATAACTATAGTCAAAAAGTTATGATTTCAAGGATTGAAGAATTTTATAAGAAGATGATAAACACTGAAATAGGAAAATAAGGCATGTATATACACCGATTTTCCTCAAGTAAAAAAAAACGAATCTCTAAACGTTCCATTCCAGTCTTAATGTATCACCACGTCAAAAAAAAAAATGGCTTTATTACAGTTACCATTGAAAACTTTGAACAACAGATGAGATATATTAAGGAACATAATTATAACCCAATAACCTCCTTAGATCTTTATAATTATCTTATTACAGGCTATCTCCCAGCCCCTAAACCTATCCTCATCACCTTTGATGATGGTTTTTTAGACAACTATCTTTATGCCTTTCCTATCTTAAAAAAATACAATCTAAAGGCCACAATTTTTGCGATTACCTCAAGGATAGATGAAGCTACAGCAGATGCTCAAGGTAATGGAGAATTCTGTACCTGGGAGATATTAAAAGAGATGTTCTCAAGTGGACTAATCGATATTCAGGCTCACACCCACCAACACATTCGATTCGATAAAAGCTACGATGATAAAAATAGATTATTAGAGGTTCTAAAAGGAGACCTTCAAAAAGCAAAATCTTTAATTGAAGGAAGACTAAGTAAAAAATGTAAGTTTATGGCCTGGCCATGGGGCTTTTATAACCAGGAGTATACAGAACTTGCCCTAATGCTTGGATATCAAGGAATGTTTACTACAAAAAAAGGGATTAATATAACAGGAGGGGATGTTACAAGGATAAAGAGATTTGTCATTAAAGATAAGGATGAACGGTGGTTAGCCCAAAGATTGTTTATCTATTCTCATGCCCTTTTAGGCAATGTCTATTCAAAGGTAGTTGGAAAGGTATAATTGGAGTTCTTCTGCAGGAGAAATATATGGCCATCCTAAAATTTAAGACCTTTAACGAATTAGATGAATATGAGCAAAATGGCAAAGGTATAAACTGGCATTTTGAAATTAATAAAGAATATCTAAATAAAGCATTAAATTTTACAATCAACATCCCAATTCCAAAAGGAATCTTTAAATTTAAAACCTTTGAAAAAGCTGAAAAATGGGAATTAGAAAGGTGGGTCGTGGCTAGTGGATCTAAAAAAAGAACTCTCTAAAATATGTCTTGCCCTTAATAAAGATAATGTAAAATATCTACTTATTGGTGGATGTGCCATTATCCTTCATGGATATTATAGAACCACTCATGATATTGATTTGTTGGTTGAACCATCTCCAGAGAACATAAGGAAGCTAAAGAACTCCTTGGCCAGGTTATTAGGTTCTAAAGAGGTATTTGAGATTAAGGATGATGATATTACTAATTATACTGTTGTACGTTTCGCCCCTGAAGCTGAAGAAATTGTAATTGATCTAATAGGTAGGGTTGGTGAGATTACTTATGAAGTAGCTCAAAAAGAAATAGAAGAAGTAGAGTTAGAAGGTATCTCAATTCCTGTATGTGGTCTTATGACGTTAATCGAAACCAAAAGAGGAATAAGACCAAAAGACAAGGATGATTTAAATTTTTTACTAGAAAAAAAGAATTATAGAGAAAAACAATCTAAGCTTAATGGTAAAAAAATTATTTAAAAGAGGAGGCTAAGTAATTACTACCCACCCTATTTCTAACCTTTTCAATAGTTGGCAAGGCCTTTTCCCTTGCCTTCTCTGCTCCTGCCTTTATAACCTTATAGACATAATCCAGGTTTTTTACTAATTCGTTACGTTTATTCCTATAAGGAGCATAATAATTCCATATCCTCTCAAATAATTCCTTTTTAACCTCACTATACTTAAACTCACCTGCCCGATATTTATTAGCTAAACTCTCCTGCTCTTCTTTTGATGCGAAGAGAGTATAAATAGCAAAAAGAGTACACTTGCTTGGTTCCTTTGGTGTCCCTACTGGTGTGGAATCAGTAACTATAGACATTACTTTTTTCCTCATCTTTTTTTCTTCAGAAAATATTTCTATAGTATTTCCATAAGATTTTGACATCTTCTGGCCATCGATCCCTGGAATAACTGCAACATTTGGATTAATCTCTGGTTCTGGCAGGATAAATGTATCTCCATAAATACTATTAAATTTAACCGCTATATCTCTGGTGATCTCAACATGTTGTTTCTGATCTTTACCAACAGGGACCTTTTCAGCCTGATAAAGGAGGATATCGGATGCCATTAAAACAGGATAAGTAAAAAGTCCATGATTGGGTAATATACCTTTAGCAATCTTATCCTTATATGAATGGCTTCTCTCTAATAAAGCTAAGGGAGTTACATTACTGAGATACCAGGTTAGTTCCGTCACCTCTGGAACATCCGATTGTACCCAGAATATACTCTTACTTGGATCTAATCCCAATGCTAAAAAATCAATAACTGCATTTATCGTATTTTTTCTTAATATCTCGCCGTCAATAACTGTTGTTAGGGCATGAAAATTAACAACAAAACAATACAATTCTTCCTCTTCCTGATACCTTATCATTGGCTTCATCATTCCAAAGTAATTGCCAATGTGTAAATCTCCTGATGGTTGGATACCTGATAATATCCTCATTATTAAACAGACCTCATAAAAAAATCACCCCCTCATCCTACCTTCTTTTAAAAGAGAGATAAAATGAGGGGGAAGATAATTAAAATGAAATATTAAATTAGGATAAAGCTTAAAAAAATATTTTAATAAACCTTACCAAGTTACTGCAAGACATTAACATCTTGCGCCTGTGGACCTTTTTTCCCTTCAGTCACAGTAAACTCAACCTTCTGACCTTCTTCTAGTGAGCGATAACCACCACCGGTAATAGAACTGTAGTGTACAAAGACATCTCCACCCGATTCACGGGTAATAAAGCCAAAACCTTTAGATGCATTGAACCACTTGACAGTGCCTGTTTCACGATCTGCCATAGTACTTTCCTCCTTTCGTCTTCATTATATTAATTATTCTCCTTATTCTATTACTCTCCTAGGTAGAAAATAGAATAAAGAGAACCCCCCACCTCATTTAATAGAAGTCTTTCAAAATAAAAAAAATCTCAACATAGAGCATACAGAATTTAAGGTGTTTTGCAGAGTGGAATTATAAACTTTTCTCCCATAAAATTATTTAATTTAAACCTGAATCAGAAGAAAAACAAATAAAATTTAAGCTCTGTAAAACTTTACTTTCTCTGTACTTCTGTGTTAAAAATTTAATAGGAAAGATGTCTATTAAAAGGATTGTTATATATTTAAAAGGTAATTTTCTGGTAAAAAAAGGTTTGGTCCTTATTATCTTTTTAAAGGGGGATAAATGCCTGAAGGGATTATTCTCTTGCAGATCTTCTAACAATAAATTAACTTTAATATGAGGATTTTTGACCAACTTTTTTTTTCTTAGCAAACGTAACGTCTTTAAACCACTTACCAACTTAACTACTCCAGTTTCTTACTACAATTACCAAGAGATCTTCTAGGAGTACTACTTGTACACATTATCAGAAGCTTACAACTATATTTCTAATATATTTACACCTACTAATTTACTTTATTTTTATAAGATACGTCATCTTATACCATTTGTCAACATTTTTTTTATTCAATTGTCACAATTTTATGATAATGTCCTCTAAAATATTCTCAGGTATCCCGTAGGGATTATGTGAAAATTGTGTTGCTTCAGACGAAATCGAACTTTTCTTCAATTTGAGATAGTAAAACTGTTTAATTTTACGCAGTGTGCGTAATTTTCAGCATATTTATAAAAATTTTCTTTCACACATTAAAGTTAATTATTTGAAATTAAAAAAATTCATCTATTTTGATAGATTGGCATTAAATGTGCATTATATACTTATAGAGGAATAAAAACTAGCAAAGTTAAAATTAATGATGAAAGGGTGAAAAGACGAAGCAGATGGAGCTGCCCAAGCAGGAGTCAAAAAATAGGATGGTCTCAGGGATGGCAGCGACGGTTAAGAAGAGGAAGGGAGGTGATGTTTTATCGAACGATTATAGATTAATGAGTAAGGGTGGGAACAGCCGTAATGTAACAAACAAAAAAAATGCACGTATAAGGAGGATATAATTATGAAGATTACAAAGAATAGAGAGAAAAAGATTTTATTGGTGAGCCTACTAACAATCACAGGAATCTTATTTTTGGTGAGTTTAGGAAGGGCTGATTGTACGCTAACTAATATTGTACAGGATAATTATTCAATTACTCAAAATAATAATAAGCTCAAATCTTTCACAATTGACTTACCCGACATTGTTACTATTAAAACAAGGTGTTATCAAGCTAACTACAGTATCTCTATTCCTTCTGAATCTGACCAGGGTGCGAAATTATTCATTAACCCTGACAACTATTACGTAACCTATACCCTTAAGGAAGACTTTTCTGGTAACGATACTTTTGACTTCACTGTAACAGCTGAGGAGAAAACAAAAACATCAACTATGAATATTAAGATTACTGAATCAGATACCACTGAAACTGCCCCCGAAATACTAGAGGTTCATCCAGCAGATTTAACAACAAATAAAGATGCTGATCCTGTAGCCCCAACGACCTCTTTTGCTGTCCTTTTAAGCGATAAAGACGGGATAGAGACGGGTGCTGATAATGTTACATTTACTATCTCGTATGAGGATGAAGATGAAGTGACGTATGAGCGTAGGCTTAGCGATATGGTAGTTGTAAATGCAGAGAAAAAGAAAGGGAGCGCTACGACGTCAGCCAAGAACACTATACTTGAAAAATTCTGGGTAATGTATGATAAATCCAGTGATAAGGAAACTGATGCAAAAGGTAGTGAGTATCCTTATGGTACAACAGTCAGTATAAAGGTCTCAGCAAAGAATATTAATAATGAGTCAACTGAGGACACTTACACGTTTGAGGTAATCTCTAAGGAAGACCTCACTGAAGATAAAATAACTCCAAAGATGAAACCTGATACAGAAAATGGAACGACAACTTATGAGTTTTTAAACGATAATGAAACCCTAACTGGCGAGATAGAAGTCGCTGAGGAAGAAGCAGAACTAACATTCGTCAAGGCTGACAAATCAAAGATTAAAGAAGACCTGGAAGAAGGAATGAGTTTGGTCGGGGAACCAATATATGTCTTAACATCTCTTGTCCTTGAAAAACCAGCCACGATCCGTTTCTATCCAGGCATTGATAATCTGGACGATTTGAGCCTCTATTATACTAATGGCGCAAAGTGGGGATTAGCTCGTGGACCAGGAGCAGATGGCGAAATTGATGCCTCAGCCCTGGATTTGATAGCAGATGATTCATGGAAGATCAATAAAACCGCTGACCCGGCATATATAGAGGTGCAGGTCTATCACTTCTCAGGATTCTGTCTTGCAACCTCAATTAGTAGTGACAGTGAAAGTCATAGCGATACTGGAGGAGGCGATAGTAGTGAAGAGAAAAAGGGAATGTGTTTTATTAATACTATTATAAGGTAATACCTGAGCAAAAGTAATCTGCAATCTGGGATGCTTAAAATATTAGCCACAGAGACCTACTCAACACACACTATCTCTGTGGCTAATTTGTGTCTTAATCCTTAGTTCACCTTGAGCATAAATATTCAGTATACTACTCCAACTTAGGTTTTTCTTGGTACGTGTTTTGCATGCGTTTGTAGAAATCTTTGCTTCGTTCGTTGAGTAATCTTTTTGAATTTTCTAAGCTTGCTTCCCTAAATTGCCTAACTCGCTTCGCTCAAACATGGGCAGTTTTTAACGGGAAGCTGTGCTAAGAAAATTTATAAAAAGACTACTAAATAACTCTCTTCAGCAAAAT
>JAZDLJ010000397.1:0-4664 GCA_043802115.1 bacterium
TGTTTGAGCGAAGCGAGTTAGGCAATTTAGGGAAGCAAGCTTAGAAAATTCAAAAAGACTACTCCAACGAACGAAGCAAAGATTTTTGTCTTCTCACCCGCAAGATTATTTTGGAAAGATGTCTATTATCATTTTTCATCCTCTCCATTGTTGGGAAACAAGAGTCTGATAGCTTAAAAATAATCCTCCAAATATACAGGAAATATAAAAGACAATGTCTTTAGTATCTAACAACCCACGAGCAAGATCGAAAAAATGGTTCTGAAGGGAAAAATAATTTAGGAGACTAGCCATATTCGTATTTACAAATCTTGCTGGCCAAGCTATTATCCAGAGGAAAAGTAAGACTCCAAATGCTCCAATAAAGGCAATAATCTGACTCCTTGTTAGAGAAGACATCCACATTCCTAAAGATATAAATGTAAGCTCTAAGAGTAATAAACCAAGATATCCAGAAAGAAGAGGAGCTATATCAAGTTTTCCATAAACCAAGAGGACAATAATGAAGGAAAACGATAAACCTAACATTAACAAAAATAGAAGTGCACAACCAAAAAATTTCCCCATGACAATCTCAAAGGTAGTAATAGGGGAGGTAAAAAGCAAGTCCATCGTCCCGTTTTTTACCTCTTCCGAAAAAATTCGCATTGTTAAAGCTGGAGTTATAAAAAGAAGGATGAGACTTGTGTTTAAAAGCAAGGGGGTAACTACCCCATTATTGAGATTAAAACCATCTAATACCTGAGGATAACGAGCATACTGCATAGAGGCTAATGCAAAACCTGAAAGCATATTAAAAAACATAAAACCTGTTATTATTAGAAAAATTGCACTTACAATATAAGCAAGTGGAGAAACAAAATAGCTCTTTAGTTCCTTTTTAGTTATAGCCCAGATATTTTTCATTAATTAAACCTCCCTTTGTCTTCTTGCCTTCTTATATTTCCTCCGTCGTTAACCTCAAAAACACATCCTCAAGACTCATAGAGATAGTACCTAATTCTAAAAGTCCAAAACCACCATTAACAACCTCTTTAGCAACCTCTTCCCGTATGTCCTTATCTAAGCCACTTTCAACTAAAAATTTATCTTTATCTATCTCATCATTGGTGACCTTAAGTACCCCTTTTATTTTAAGGATACGATCGTTAAAATCAGAATTTGAACGCTTTACCTTTACAAAAATTTTATTCGATTTTCTTAAACTAGCAGAAAGACCTTCTAAAGAATCCATCGCAACTATTTTACCTTCATTAATAATTACTACCTGATCACAGGTCATAGTAATTTCTGGAAGAATATGACTGCAAAGGATAACAGTATGATTTCCACCAAGACTTTTTATGAGGCTTCTAATTTCAATAATCTGTTTTGGATCCAACCCAACTGTTGGCTCATCCAGGATGAGTACCGCTGGATCATGAACAATGGCCTGAGCTAGACCAACCCGCTGTTTATACCCCTTAGAGATATTCTGAATTAATCTATCTTTAACTTCCATAATCCCACATTTTTCCATTACTTCATCAAGACGAGACTTTTTAGTTTTTTTCGAAACACCTTTTATAGAAGCAGCAAAATCAAGATACGATTTTACTGTCATATCAGTATAGAGAGGAGGATTCTCAGGAAGGTATCCAACCCTTCTTTTGATCTCAATTGGTTCTTCAAAGACATCGAATCCATCAATACTTGCTGAACCTGAACTCGCAGGCATAGCACAAGTTAGGATCTTCATAGTTGTTGTCTTTCCTGCCCCATTTGGTCCAAGGAACCCTAAGATAGAACCTTTTTCAACACAAAAGGAGATATCATTTATGGCTGTATGTTCTCTATATCTCTTTGTCAGACTTCGGACTTCGATCAAATCTGATCCCTCCTATTTTTGAATGATGAATTAGGAATGATGAAATTATTTAACTCTTCAGTATTATATTCTTTCAAATTAAAAAAAGGGACTCCAGAATCAAAAATCGAGACCGACAATCCCTTTGTTTATTAGTATGTTAATTTTAATTCGTTTATAAACCAGTTAAACTCTCAATCCCTAATTAAAAGTAATTATAGATTTAATAAATTTCTAGCTTGCCAAAATCAATAATAGCGTTGATTCGCTCAAAAAAATTCATTCCAATAATACCCTTTAGATCAAAACCATAATCCATTGCCCCAACTTCTATTTCAAAATCATTAAGGTGAAGTTCTCCAACTGATATTCGATCAACTTTTTTAGTAAAAATAAATTCTGCGCCACCAACCCCTCGAATCCGATGAATGATGTCATCAACTTCAATTTGTAAGCCAATCTCTAAAACTTTATCAATTGAAAATATTGTTCCACCTGAACCTGTATCAATTAGGAACATCTTCAATTATAAGTTGTTTGCAATGATAAATAAGACATACAGTAACATATGGCAACCCACCTTGTAGTCTTATTTTCATCTATATTCTAACCCCTAACCATGTCCTCTCAATAATATCAAGTTTCTCTCGGCTAGTATGAAAAACATATAGTTCTCGCTCTGGAAATTGGTGATGCAACTGTTTATAACTTTCTAAAGCAGTAATAGAATTAGAAAAGGTGCCCACAACAGCAATTTGATTCAAAATGCGTTTATTTGCTTCAGTATGGGCATTAATAGCTTCGACTAAAAGCCACCGTTCAGGATAATCTTTACGGATATCTTGCCAATTCATGAGACCTCTTTTAATCCTTTTTAAGGGTGAAGTTACTTTCCACCAATTTTACCATCTTTGCCCAATCAAGCTTCCTTATCCAAGACAAAAATTTCAAAGTTAGGATTGACAGTCAAGTAAAAACGCGCGTTTAGCCGAATAATTATTGTCCACCAACACATTCAAATTTAATTTTAGATTTACCTTTTAGTATTGTATTCAATCCTTCATTAACCTTTTCAACATGTTGTGATCCTTGGTTTAGATCAAGAAATAAGTTTAGTTCTTTAATGACAGATTGTTGATCTCCGCATGCACAGCCATAATCAAGATGGATGAACTTATCTTCAATCTCAGTTAACATGTTTTCTGTTTTTTCTTTATAAAAGCCTGTTAGTTTACTTAGGTTAGTTCTTCCTTCTTTATACAAATTAGATAAACAGCCTTCACCATTTCATAATAAATTTTTCTTTATGATAAGGTTAACTACACCATTAGCTAGAACTAAACTACAAGTTCTAGCTAATGGTAAAAAAACCAGGCACACAAATCACCAATACGCAAACAAGGGCAAGGATTAATCCTAATGGCATAATTAGTGAGCCTACAATATTCCACGGCTTTTTTAGATTATACGACGCCCACATCCCCCAACCTAAAGAAAAAACTCCTACTATCAAACCCAGGATATGTAAATAAACCATTTTTTTGAAATTTGAAATTTAATGAGCAAGAGAGATAAAGTAAAAAAGCTACTTTATCTCTCTTGCTCATCTTCTTTTTTTTTTCTCTAATTCAATAGCTGCATAATGAGAATGATTACCTCTCTTAATCCGTAAGAGAGCTACGTCACCTTCTTTTAATTCTTTAATATATTTTCGATAATCATTAATATCTTTAACCTTCTTTCTATTAACCTCAGAAATAACATCTCCTTGTCTCATCTCTGCCTTATCTGCCGGACTATTTGGAGTAATCTCAACAACTAAAACCCCATCTGTCTCTTTGAAACCAAGTTTTCTGGCAATCTCCGGGGTAATATCCCTTAGTTCCATCCCTAATTCTACCTTTGTCTTTTCAGTATCCTCTCCACTTTGTTCATCCTCAGGATATTCACCTAACTTAATTTTTAACTTCTTCTCTTTCCCCTCTCTAATAAAAATAACCTCTACCTCTGTCCCTGGCCTGGCCTTTGCCGCAAATCTTGTTAATTCATCATATTCTTCAATATTCTTCCCATTAAATTTAGTAATTATATCTCCTTCTTTTATCCCAGATTTATCTGCCGGGCTATCCTTAACAACTTCTGCAACCAAAGCTCCTCTATCCTTTTCCATCCCTAAACTCTGAGCTAAAGATGGAGTGACTTTCTGGATAATTAATCCTAACCATCCCCTAATTACCCTTCCCTCTTTTTTTAGATCTGGCAGGACGTCTTTTGCCGCATTTATTGGTATAGCAAAACCAATCCCCTGCCCTCCAGCAATAATTGCAGTATTAATACCAACTACCTCTCCTTTTGCATTAAATAAAGGGCCACCACTATTACCAGGGTTAATAGAGGCATCTGTTTGGAGGTATTGATCATAAGGCCCTGTCCCTATTGTTCTTTCCTTACCACTTAATATTCCTGCTGTTACTGTATGTTTAAAACCAAAGGGATTACCTATTGCAACCACCCATTCACCTACCTCTAAGACATCTGAATCTCCTAACTGAACAAAAGGTAGATCCTTGGGAGATTTAATTTTTATAACTCCAATATCTAACTTTGCATCTTTACCGATAACCTCTGCATCAAATTCATTGCCATTATCTAATACTACCTTAATCTCTTCAGCGTCCTTAATTACATGATAGTTAGTCAAAATGTAACCATCTTCAATTATAAATCCAGTCCCAAGACTTTTTTGTTTTATATCGCCTTTTGGGACGCCAAAGAATTTATCAAAAAAATCATCATCCATACCATTGCCAAAAAAATT
>JAZDLJ010000401.1:0-4945 GCA_043802115.1 bacterium
ACTACTCCAACTTAGGTTTTCCTAAAATAATGCAGGTTAATTTTGTAACTAACTGTTAAGGCACAAAGTAGCAAAGGCACAAAGGAAAAAACAAAAAAAATCTTAAAAAACTTTGTGTTTCAATGCCTTTATGCCTTAACATGCTGGTTTTAACCAACACAATCACTTGGAAAAACCTAAGTTGGAGTAGTATAATAGTTAGAAATTAATCCTTGACTATAGGTTGCCCCAACCAAATGGAAGAAAAAGAGAGAGAACTAGTAGCTAGCTTAATAAAAATAATAGATGCTCTAACTAGAAAAGTAGAAGATACTGACTTTAGATTAACTAGATTAGAGGCTAATTTTATCCTTGAAAACCAAAGGACAAAGGAAAAAAGATATTTTGAAGAGAATTCAGTTAATGATATTCTGTATAGTGATAATAGTATCGGAAAAGTAATAACAGACCTTCCCCCTTTAGATATTGAAATTCCTTCATTACCAAGCAAGCCCCAATGTCTGAAGTCTATACCTCAGAAACAAGAAAATCTCTATCCTAAAGACGAGATTCTGCCAATATCTCCTCAAGTTAAGGAAGAGATTCTGCCAATAATATCCGCTCAAGTTCCAGATAATAGTCAATCCATACCCAGTGCCCTGCCTTATTTAAAGAAAGAAGAGGTAAAGAGAGACCCCATCTCTCTTAATAAGAATAAAGAATCTCCACCTAAGATTATTAAGGAGGAAAATTCTAATAGATATCAAAAGACAACTGAAGGCTTCTTTGATAGATTTAAGGGCAAATCTTTGGCTGACCTGGAGATAATGTTTGGTGGTAATCTACTTAACAAGATCGGGGTTTTTATCTTCGTATTAGGTATTGTCTTTCTCATGGCCTGGGCTAGAAAATATTTTACCTTGGGTAAGACAGGGAAAATAATCTTTGGATATCTTGTCAGCCTTTCTATGGTGATCGGAGGTGTCTGGAGTGAAAAAAAAGAAAAATATGTCTATTATGGGCATAGCCTGATTGCAGGAGGTTGGGCCTTACTCTACTTTACTACCTATGCTATTTTTAATATTAAGGCAGTGAAGGTCTTTGATAATCCTATAATGTGTACCATCTTACTTACGGTTGTTGCTATTGGGATGATCAGTCACTCCCTGAAATATGAAAATGAATGGATTACTTTAATAACTTATTCTTTGGGTTTTATTACCCTGGTCTTAATAGAGGTAACCCCTCTCAGTTTGGTTGGCACCGCTATCTTAGCGATCTCTCTTATAATAATCTCATCAAAACTGGATTGGGGACATCTTAAATTATTTGGAGTTATAGCCTGCTATTTTATCTGGGGGTATTGGTTCTCAAAGGTAGGTATCTTTAACAGTTCAGTATATTATCTAGGGGCAACTCTAGTCTCAATCTACTGGTTTACCTTCTTCCTCCCCTTTAATATCTTCATCTCCTGTAATGATGATCAATTAAATGAGCCTATTATTATTACTAATATGATTAATACCTTGGCCTATATCCTCTGCTTTTCCTTATTAATGGAAAAGGTCTATCCTCATTATTTATATGTTTTTTGGGGTATGGCAGGGATATTTTATCTAGTTAGTTCAGCCTGGGTTAGAACTAAGGATATCCCCCATTTATTTTATATTAATGGTACAGTCTCAAGTATCCTTTTTATTATTGCTGCACCTAATAAACTTGATGGTATCCAAATAACCCTTTGCTGGATTATTATCTCCCAGGTTATCTATATAATCGGGGCACGATTAAAAGAAGAATATTTTAGAGAATTAGGATTTTTTTTAATATTTGCACCAAGCATCAGGTTACTTTTTATCGATCTTTATAAGGCAGATAGACTCCCTTTGTTTAGTGGTTTCCTGAGTTGGCGAATATTGGTTGGGACTCTTTTTATCTGTGCTAATTACTATATGGCTTGGAATGCTCATAACCAGACATAAAATAGTTTTTTTTACTTTATGTCTGGTTATGGGCATTTGGATTTTCCGTCTTTAGTTTATTAAGGCAAATTTAAAAATGTCTGAACACGATTAAAAGGATTTCAGGATGGACAGGATTAAATAAGTAGCCGAGAAACCTACTGACAACAAACAAAGGAAATTTTTTAGATGAATAACACCATCAATAAATTCATAACCTGGAGCACTATATCTCTTATTACCCTAACCTTTGTTATCCTGACCTGGTTAGAATTACCTCGTTTTTATTTATGTATTATCTGGAGTATAACTGCTATTATCCTTTTAGAATTCAATATAGTTTCCTCTTTTTATCAATTAAGGATCCAAGCCTACATCCTTATCGCATTAGCTAGTTTCTACACTGTATTTTTGTTAACGCCCCTAGGCGAACAACCTCAAAAGATCATTATTTCTTCAGCTATTGCTGCAATATTATCTTCGTATTATCTGTTTGGCAGATATCTGCAAGGAGGAGTGGAGACAGAATTTTTTGAGGAAAAATATGTCCTGGATATTTTTTCTTGCTTAGGCTCATTCCTCTTAGCCTTTTTTCTTTGGAGAGAATTACCTCGCGCCTATGTTTGTATTGCCTGGGGCATTGTTGCTATCCTTTTGTCAGAGGTAGATATCCTTTCTTCTTATTATGGGATAAGAGTCCAAGGTTATATCTTAGCTATGGTCACTAATCTTTATGCAGGATTTGTTATTTTTACTCCATATCAATCTCGAAGTATCCGTTTATCATCGGCTATAGCTGCGATTATTTGCTCATATTACTTATTTGGAAGACACTTAAAACATGTCCTGAAAAATTTTGATGAGAAGTTTTGGATAGACCTATTTTCCTGGCTCGCTTCATTTCTCCTTCTCTTTTCTTTGTGGCGTGAGCTGCCCAAGAAGGTTACTGTTTCAGTAGCCTGGGCTATAATAGCCCTTATCTTTTTTGAAATTTGCCTTTGGTTAAACAAAAAGACCTTTTTTTATCAAAGTCTGGTCACTATTATTTCAGCCTTACTATATCTTTTTTTTGGCAATTTTATTCAGGTTGGGAGGATTAATCGCCTTGTAACTATCCTCCCTGTAATAGCCATAGGATATTATATCTATGGTCGAATAATCAAAGAAAAGGTTAGTAAATACATTCAATATCTACCAGATGTACTTAGTTGGTTACTAGCTATTGTCCTGGTCTCCTGGTTTAGGTTTGAATTCCTGATTGTCTGGCGGCCAATTGGTTGGTCTCTGCTTATGACAGGGCTTCTTATTTTAGGCATAATATTTTCTGTCCGATCGTTTAGGTTCCAGAGCTATGTCTTAATGCCAATCATTGCTATTCGATTATTCGCAAATTCCTGGCAGATTACAGCCAGTACTTTTTCTGGAGGCATCCGTTTTACTGCTGACTTTCTCACGATCTTGTTTTTTGTTATTAGTTACATTATCTGTAAATTTAAAAAAGAGTTTTTATCTCAGCAGGATTCAATAAATTTTAATAACATCATAGAGACGCATATAGCATCAGTTATTGCTATTATAATCTCATTAATTATTGCCTTACTTCTTTATCTGGAAACCGAAGGAAATTTCCTCACAGCCTTCTGGGCTGTTGAAGGGTTCATCTTATTAGTAGTGGGTATGTTAGTTAAGGAACGGATCTTTAGATGGTCAGGCCTTTTATTATTTATTGTTTGTATAGTTAAGGCATTTTTAGTTGATATGCGAGGCTTAGAGCCTGTATATAGGATCGTCTCATTTATTGGCCTTGGATTGGTCTTGCTTGTGGTTTCGTATCTATATTCGAGGTATAAAGATAAGTTAACGGAGATACTTTAATGAAACGCTTCATTATCTTATTTACCTTAATAATCTTGGGCATATCCTCAATTATCTTTGTCTGCCTAAAAGATAATAATAAGAATAATCCAAATCTTCAGTCAGTAGTTGATCTAGGTGGTGATATAGCCCGTAACTTTCATAGAGTAGGTATGACCTTATCTCGGGTAAAATCGTCAGAAGAGATTACCTTAGGGAAAAAATTAGCTCAAGACTTAGAACAACGAGTTCGATTATTTAATTGTCCTGAACGTCAGGATTATGTTCAGAAAGTTGGTAACAAGGTAGCAGAGGGAAGAAAACGGAAAGATATCTCTTACAGATTTCAGATAATTGATTCAGGACAAGAGAATGCCTTTGCCCTGCCAGGTGGTTATATTTATATAACTACAAGGATGTTAGCCTTTTTGCAATCTGAGGCTGAACTAGCCTTTATCCTTGGGCATGAGATAGCCCATGTAGACCAACACCACGCCATTGAGCAGTATCAATATCAGATGAATCTGGAAAAAATTGGCCTGGATGATTTAGAAAAGATAATCACAGGTTTGCAATATCTATCAGCTCTTTCTTATAGTGAACAGCAGGAACATGAGGCCGATTTTCAAGGAATAAGATTGATGGCTTTAGCTAATTATAAGCCACAATCAAGTGTGGAGATATTTGAAAGGATGAAGGCTATTGAAGAAGATACTGTGCAAAAGGCTAAACCAAATATTGCTAAAGATCCGATAGAAGAAACTGCTGATGTGCTGGAAGGGGCAATTAAGAGTTATTTTGAGACTCATCCATCATTTGAGAGGCGGATTTATGAAATGGAAAGGTATATCCAGAGCACAGGCATAAAATCGTTGGGGAGAATTTGATAAGAAGACAGAGTAATGACGGATTTTGTGTACCTCCAAGTTGTCTTTTTCCAAAGGAAGAACAAAAACGCCATTATAAAACGGATTGTTATGAATTAACGTAACTTCTCAAAAAGTGTGGGGTAAAAGTAAAAAGCATCAATAAAATAATCTTACAACGTCGGTTATATAATTACGAACGAATTTAACAAATTTATCTTGTAGGGATTATATGAAAATAGCCCAGCAATTTATTGCTGGGATTGGAGAATTAAAAATATTTTT
>JAZDLJ010000422.1:0-3098 GCA_043802115.1 bacterium
GAAAGCTGATTCAAGACATTGTCATAACTTTACATAATATATCTTATCGGACATATGCTATGAACAGGAGATGTTAGTAACTTGTTATTAAATGTGTTTAAAAAGTATGCCTTCCTTTGACAATTATAGGCTCAAACGACATTGATTAGAATTTAGGCAGGTAAAATATTTAGTAATTATAATAGGTTACGGTTTCTCTATTAAGTCTCCTTTGACCACATTATCTTCTATCCCGGAAACCCTTACATAAACATGGGCTCCCTTAGGGTACCCGTTTGAAGTCATCTTTACTTTAAGGTAATTACTTGATGTCCCGAGTGATGTATTATCTATACACTGTTCTTCTATAATGATATCAAGGGTTTTATTTATCTGGGATAGTATATAGGCATTCTTCTTCTTCATATTCAACGCATTCAGTTCATTAAATCTTGCACGTTTTGCAAAGGGAGTGTTCTGTATATTCATCTTAGAAGCTAATGTGTTAGGTCTTGATGAAAAAGGAAAGATGTGCATGTATGCTATTGGTAAAGAATCAAGTAATTTTTTTGTATTTAAGAACTCTTTATCCCCTTCTCCTGGAAACCCTACAATAACATCTGCTCCAATAGCGATATCAGGTACCCTGCCCATTATATTCTCTATTGTCATTACATATTCTTTAGAGGTATACATTCTATTCATAAGTCTTAAAATGGTGTCATCGCCACTTTGAAGAGGAAGATGTAAATGTTTACATATGCGTTGTTCTTGAAGAAGTTCAAAAAATTCACTATCCACTTCTTTAATCTCTATAGAGCTTAATCTTATACGACAAATTTTTGTTTCCTTTAAAAGAGTCTTAAGAAGGTATGAAAGTTTAGTCTTAGGTTTTAGATCGTATCCATAAGATCCAAGGTGTATGCCAGTGAGTACGATCTCATTATAACCAGATTCCTCGAAATCCTTGGCCTGTCTGATAACCTCAGAAATATCCAGACTTCTTGCTCTACCGCGTGCCATTGGGACTATACAGTACGTACATGAAAAATTACACCCGTCCTGTACCTTAAGATAAGGTCTGGAACGACTACTATAACTGCAAGTGCTACTTGCGGTATTGTTTGTTAATAGATTGATAATACTTAATTTATTATTATTATCAACGATGCCAACAACACCCTTTATTTTTCTTATTTCATCAGGCATCAACTGTGAGTAACAACCTGTTACTATTACTTTAGCACCCCTTTTAACAGCCCTTCTTATAAGTTGCCTTGACCGGTAATCACTCTTTGCTGTTACTGTGCACGTATTTACAATGCAGTAATCAGGATTTTCAGATAAACCTACAATAGACAACCCGAATTTTTTAAGGGTACCTTCTATCATAGCGCTTTCAGACTGGTTTACCTTGCAGCCGAGTGTGAGAACCGAGACTTTCATTTTTTTATAGGTGTTCCTTCAAGAGAATGCTGCCTGCCTTGTATTATTTCGACACTTATTATGGCGCCTTTTTCTCCTGAACTTGTTTCAGGATCAATTTTGGGAATATTAACTATCTTGTTAGTCCTTGTCCTTCCTGTAAGTTTTTCCTTATTAGTATCGCTTTCCCCCTCTATAAGTATTTCCTGTTTTGTTCCCTCGAGCGACTTGTTTTTTATAGTTGTTATTTCATCCTGAATCTTCAATATCTCCCCGAGCCTTTCAGATTTTATCTCATCCCTCAGATGGCCTTTCATCCTGGCAGCCTTTGTGTTAGGTCTTGAAGAAAATTTGAAGGCAAATATCCCGTCAAATTCTATCTCCTTCAATGCCTTTATTGTAAGCAGGTGGTCAGCTTCAGTTTCACCCGGAAAGCCAGATATTATGTCAGAAGTTATTGATATACCGGGAACCTTTTCCCTCAGGCCCGATATTTTTCTTATGTAGTCGTCATATGTATAACGCCTGTTCATAGCTCCTAATATATTGCTTGAACCAGATTGCATCGGAAGATGTATATGTTCACATACCTTTGATAATTCTGACACTGTATATATAAGCCGATCAGAGAGATCTCTTGGATGAGAGGTAATAAACCTTATCCTCTCTATCCCCCCTACCCTGTTGAGTTTTTTTAAAAGTCCGGGGAAATCAATATCGCTATTATATGAATTAACATTCTGTCCGAGTAACGTGATTTCCATGTAACCTTTATCAGCAAGTTCTGATACCTCAGAATAGATATTTTCACTCGGTCTTGACCTTTCCCTTCCCCTCGTGAAAGGAACTAGGCAGTAGCTACAGAAATTATTGCAGCCATACATTATTGTAACCCAGGCCTTTATCCCATCAGATCTCTTTGCCGGGAGATCTCTTATTGCAATCTCAGGATTATCTTTGATAAAAACAGGCGCAGTCCTTCCTGATGCGAGGTCTTTAAGTATATGTATATTCTGTGGTCCGAATATAAAATCAACATGAGGCGCCCTTTTAAAGATATTCTTGCCTTCATGCTGCGCTATGCAGCCAGCAACAGCTATCTTCATATCAGGCTTTTTTTTTCTTATAAGATTTAAACCTTCCAAGTTCGCTGTAAAACTTCTGCTCAGCCTTCTGCCTTATGCTGCATGTATTGAATATGATAAGGTCAGCCAGGAGTGGATCATTAGCCTGAGAATATCCTTCTTTTTGTAAAACACCGAGCATCTTCTCAGAGTCATGGACATTCATCTGACAGCCGAATGTATAGATATAAACAGTCTTTACCATTTTTAAAAATTTAACATGGATTATCATATTCTGGCAAGGTTTAACCTATGAAGGATAGCATCTTATACCATCTGACACCATCCGCAATCCCTTTTTAATCAGGTCTTAGATTCTCTCTGCACCTTCTTATTGACCAATAAAATCAACCGGTTAGAATATGTTTTTCTGTAACCGTAAGTTATTAACAATTTTACCATGTCAATAAAAGAAATTTCTTCAGTTGTCAAAGAACGGATTATACATTGCCTTTAATAATAGACAGTGAAATACTTTTTAAATAATGTTTAATGGTTTCACTTGATACAGCAGATACCCACTTGATTTCACTATCAATAATCGTATAATCAAATTCAGCAAGGATCTTC
>JAZDLJ010000431.1:0-3614 GCA_043802115.1 bacterium
TTCTAATCGTACAGGTCGAAACTTTTGCCTTCTCTTGCCTCTAGATACTTAGAGAATACGGTATTTATTTTGGAAAGATATCTAATATATAAATGGCAACTAGCCCCTGAATTAAAGAGACAATTAATATCCCCCTTAGGATAAATAAAGACATAGGTACATTAAATTCATCCCTGCCTTTTTTGATAAAATATGTATGAATCCCAAAGGTAAAGATACCAGTAAAACTCATTATGAGTGAAAATATCACTCCTCCTGTTGTCTGCCAAAATACTAGTATTAATCCGTATGCAAATAGAGGAGTAACTAAAAAATTAAATAACAAATACCCATTCAAACCTCCTGGTAATCTAAAAAGATCCCATTCTTTCCAAAAAGCAGCATCAATCTCATGATTTGCCAAAAATACAAAATTAACAAAATAAACCCAGGCTAAAATGTTTCCCATCTGTATTATCACCTCCTGATTTATCATATAGAAAATTTTACAACATTCTTTAATTGTTCCAGATATTCCTTAAAGGCCTTCCTCCCCTTTTCGGTAAGCATGTAGGTAGTCTGAGGTCTATTCTTAACAAATTCTTTTTTAATGTCTACATACCCAGCCTCAATAAGTTTTTTCATATGGGTAGTAAGATTTCCATCACTAAGCCTTAAGATATCCTTTAGATAATTAAAGGTCATAGCTTCCCTGGAGGCAAGTAAGGCAACTAATTGAGTCCTTACTGGCTGATGAATTATTGGATTAAGAAGGATGTGTTTCATCTCTTTAAAAATGATACGTCCCTCCCATTCTCATAACATATTTAATTGGTGAAAGATACGCTTCACTATTATCATCTCCGTAGCTGGTAGCGCACCTAATAGATAAGCTGAGTGCATCATTAACATCCCAGGTTAATATTGGCTGAGAAAAAAATGAGCTATCAGTCAAAGAATATAATGTATTTAGTTCAGCCCGTAATTTGTCCTCAAAGAAGGGATAATCAAACCTGAGAAAGAGATAGTTCGTGCCGAGCGGAAATCGGTATACATTAGTAGCCCAGAGGAGTTGATAATATCCTTGTTCAGCAGACAATTCATAAGAATATTCAATATGATCGTTAAGAGCTGCTATCTCATCTCTGGAAAGACCATCGCCATTTCTATAGTATTCAAGAACAATATTTAAGGCATTCTCTTCGTTAATTTTTAATGTATATTGCCCGCCAAGGATTGTATAATAAGCCGGATTATCTTTAATCTTATATGGAGGTTTATTATATAGAGCATCCGTCCCGTTGTAATAATCAGGAGAGACGGCCTCCTGTTTTCTACTCCAGAGGAATTCTCCATGCACCTCAAGTGCTTCACCTATTACATAAGATAAATTAATCCCTGCCGTGGCCTTTTTATCTTCACCTATCCGTAAAACTGTTGCGACATCAAACCTATTAATAAAAAAAGAATACTTCATAGCTCCAGAATGATTATTAATATCCCCCTCTTTAACTTCTAGATCAGGGAGATAAACTAAAATTAGACTACTATCTTTAAATAAGATATCCATTTTAGCTAAATCAGCGCCTTTAACCCTATTTAATCTATCTTCAGGATCACCAGGTCTCCTCATATCAGTTACAACATCCGTCGGGCTTGCGCAATATCCTACTCCCCATCTAACCCGCTCTCTACCTATCTCTAGAGCAATCTTTCTATAGGCTGTACTAAGATAAAACTCTTTTATTTTTATTTCTTTATCTTCTTTGGTATGCCCATTTTTTTGTAAGTTATATTCAGCGCTAATAAGGCCTTTTAAGAAGGATTCTTCGCCTAAGATTACCTTGGGCGCTAAAGAGGCCATTGAGATAGACTCCATCGTTGGAAGTCTTAACCTGTTATCCTGATTTAATTTACTATCTGAAAGGCTATAGAAACTCTCTTCATTTTTAAGTTCACCATCTAAGGAAATCTTATTAATAAAACTGTCTTTTTCTATTTCAACTCCTTGTTTAGATTTACTCTTTTGCTCCATATCTCCCTCTTCTGTATAAGAAGGTTTAGCTATAGTTATAGAAGAAATAAAAAGAAGTGATAAAAAAGTAATAAACGCATATCGAATCGTATGACCCATTTTTTACCTATCCGAAAGTATCTCTGATAATCTAGGCACTTCCGCTATATTAAAATAATTGTCAGGCACCTCTTTTTCTATGACCTTGGAAAAGGTCATTACAGTCTCCTTCTCAGACTTTAAATGATCAATAAATTTAATATCAGTAGCCATTAATTTACCTGAGAATGTTTTGAACCCAATGAAATACATTGTCTTATATAACTTGCCAGATTTTAAATAAACCACAGCCTTTATCGGCTTAAATGATTTTTTTTCAATCCAAACTATCATCTTATAATAAGTAGCGCTTTTTTTTTGAGCGAGAAGTTCCAATTGATATTTAGTATCCTCTTCACCCATTAATTTGGCATCATAATCCTTTGCCCAACGCAATCTGGTGATATCACCATTTGACACACCTCCCATCAGCTTCTGCATAGGCGTAATCCTTAATGCCCTTCTTGTCCCTGGAATATAAATCCATAAATCTTCTTCCTTCATTAAAAGAAGCTTACCTTTCTCTTTTTTAGGCATAAGATAAAGGACAAGGGTATCTTCTCCCCCTTTTGAAAAGGTATTAAACCTCATTGTCTCATCAGGAGAGGTAAGATCTATATCCATAACAAATGATTCAAAAGGTGCCCGCACGCCATCAGCCTTTTCCAGGATATCCTGGGGAGAAAGGGCGATGGCAGGAGATATCCATAGTAAAACTATTAAAAATGCGGTAAAAATTTTATTCATCCTACCCTCCTATAGATTTTGGTTTTTCTTAGCAACACACATCTTAATTTCCCAAAGATAATACTTGCAACGGCTATAAAATAAAAAAACTATTTTATAGCCGTTGCAAGTTAAACATGATACAACGCCTTAACAATAGCCATTTTAGCCCCCTTGTAGGCAGGCCAAAAACAAGCTACGATTGTATTAAACATAATAAAGAAGGCAATATAAATCCAGTTCAGGTATACAGCTTGAATTAAAAGGGGATACCCTTGTGTTCCTCCGGGTGGTGGCGGCATAACAAGACCTGCGTGATTTATTATCCTGGAGGCAATATATGTACCACCATAGCCAAGTATCGCCCCGACAACAGCAACTATCAATCCTTCAAAGAGAAATAATAACAGGACATACCTGCGTGGAGTCCCAACAGCCATTAATGTCCCTATCTCTCTTGTCCTTTCAACAACTACCATATACATTGTATTATATATACTTAGAATTACAACAATGGCCATAACGATTCCAATAAATCCAAAGATAGTATTGTATATAGCCCTAACAGAATTATAATAATTGTTTAGTTCCTGCCATGTCTTTATATGGTAATTTCCATTAGGGAATAAATTACTTATAGCTGTTTTAGAGCCTTCCATATCAACACATTGTCTATTTTCTCCACCACGCTCACGAAAGAAGACAACTATTTTTCTCACTTTATCGGTTTGGAAGAGCCCCATAGCTGATTTTAAATTGACAAGAATAAACCTTTGATTACCTTCAGGGGTACCAG
>JAZDLJ010000472.1:0-9616 GCA_043802115.1 bacterium
TTATTTTGTCTTTTTCTCTGTGTCCTCTGTGTCCTCTGTGGCAATCTTTTTAAAAAAATGTAAACTGATAAATGAAGGATGCCAGTATTTAGTAAGCTCATTTGTAAATTTTCTTGGCGCAGCTTTCCGTAAAATTGTCTCCGTATTCCTAAGTCATCCTTCATCAGTAGAAAACAGGGCATCAGTAAACTCCTCGGGATCAAAATCATAGATATCCTCAAGCCCCTCTCCCATAGCTAACATTTTTATTGGAATATTAAATTTATCAGCGATACTAATTATTGAACCCCCTTTAGCTGTTCCATCTAATTTTGTTATTATTATCCCAGTGACCTCAATTGCATTGTTAAATTGTTCTACCTGCTGTATACTATTTTGTCCAGTGGTTGAGTCTATAACTAATAAGCGTTCATACGGCATATTACCAATTGTTTTAGTTATAACTCTTTCCATCTTTTTTAATTCTTCCATAAGATTTGTTTTTGTATATTGTCTCCCAGCAGTATCAATAAGTAAAATATCTACACTTCTTGCCTTGGCTGCCTCTACTGCATCAAAAACAACAGCTGATGGATCTGCTCCATGTTTGTGCCTAACAATATCTACTCCCAATCTCTCTCCCCAAACCAATAATTGTTCAATAGCAGCCGCTCTAAAAGTGTCCCCTGCTGCTAATAAAAGCTTTTTATCTTTTTCTTTAAATACATTTGCCAACTTGGCAATAGTTGTTGTCTTTCCCACCCCATTCACTCCCAACATCATTACAACATAAGGAGCAGGTATTCCTGATGGTATCTCCATCGAACCCTTGTTTTTTGATAAGATGGTTATTACTTCTTTTTTTACACATTTTAAGAGGTCGCTGGATTCTTTTAGATTTTGTTTTCTATTAGACTCAACAATTCCTTGGATAATCTTACTTGTTGTAGCTGTTCCTACATCGGCCAGGATTAAAGCCTCCTCAATTTCTTCTATTGCAACCTCATCTATCTTCCCTTTTTTAGGGATAATTTTTTCTAGATTACCTAAAAGTTTATGTTTGGTTTTGGCTAAGCTACCCTTTAACCTATTTAAAATATTTTTTTTCTCTTTCATCCTAAGTTTATACTTCGCACGATCAAATTAGCCTTCGACAATTTTTAATATATAGCTCACGGATTACACAGCTTTTTATCTTTTTTATCCGTATAAATCCGTGAGCAAATAAAAAAGATTCAAGTCAAACTTTGAAATTCCTAAACATCAAAATTAGCGCCCTTCGGGCGGAAATTCTAATTTAATTGGCTGACCTCTCTTGCCTAAATTGGTCTTTCTTTCTCCATTAAAATCTATATCTACTCCCCCTGCATTCCCTATATTCAAATAAAACTTCTTATTAGCCCTCCATAATTTACTTTGTTCCCCAGATTTAAAAATTAAGTCAAATTTTGGCTGATCATCTATGATTACCTCTACCCATGACTCTTCTTTTGCATATAATCTTAGGGTGTTTTTTTTATTTAAATCATCAGAGGAAAATGGTTGCGGGGTTGAGTCAGCAATAGGTTGAACAGGTTGAATCGGAGGGGGAGGAAGTGTTTCTTTATCTGATAATACTCGTTCTTCGGCATTCATTCTTAAACCTTCGTTCTCTTTTGTGTTTCTACTAGACATGTTTATTTTATCTGGGGAAATTCGTTCTTCGTTTCTCATTCTGGACTCTTTGTTATTAGATATCAAAGGGGAAACCAAGTTTTCATTCTCCTTTGTACCTTTTTTTTGCAGTTCTGTCTCATTATTTAAAAAATTGTAGCTAATAATCCCTCCAAATATCAAAATAGCCGCTATAAATACCCCTCCCCCAATAAAAAGGGGATTCCTTTTTATTGAAGAGGACTTTTCTTTATCTTCAGAATGATCTTCTTTATTTAAGGCGTTAGCTTCTAATTGACTAATATATTTTTGATAATTAGTAACTACTAGCTCAGAATCAAGACCAACAAACCTAGCGTAATTTCTTAAAAAACCTTTCACAAAAGTCTTGGCTGGTAAGACATCAAAACAATCATTTTCTATAGCCTCAAGAAATTTAATATTTATTTTGGTAGCGTCGGCAATATCCTTTAAGGTAACAAATCTTAATTCCCGTTCTTTCTTTAAAGATTGGCCAACAGATTCTATCTTTTCCATGATTTTACCTTTAACGTTTATTAAAAGTTATAAATTAATGGTGAATAGTAACTTGGTGAATGAATTCTTAATTTGTATTTATAATCAGCTTATTCAAGGACACTAAGATATTTTTTTGCCCATTTGCCTTCTTCGCTTTCAGAAGTTAACTCTAAAACTTTTCTAAATTTTTCTAATGCCAGGGGTTTTTGTTTTAGTTTAATACAGACCAAACCCCATCTTAAAAAGATTTTAGCCACAAATTCTTTCTTTACTTCTCCTGGATTTTTGTCATATATTTTTTCAAAGCTTTCATAAGTAGAAACAGCATCTTCAAATAACTTTAGATTGCTCTGAGCCTCGGCTAAGTTATAGTAAGCATTAACTATATTAGGGGCAACAGCCAGGATATCTTTATAATATTTCATAGCATTTTCATAATCTTTTTTTTGAAAATAAGCATTTGCCAGGTTATAGCCAGCTCTCTCAGGAGTTGGGTAATCAGGATTTTCCATTGCCTTTCTAAAATAAGTAATAGCCTCTTCTAGGTCATTGAGTCCTACATAAGACAATCCAATATTGTTATAAGTTTCTGGATTGTTTGGTCTTAAGTTTAAAGCCTGGTTGAATTCGTTTAAGGCTAATTCGTAATTAGCTTGAAAATTAAATACTATCCCTAATCCCTCATGAATCCCTGCATCATTGGGATTAAGATCTTTTGCTTTTTTAAGTTCTTGATAAGCAGAGTTAATATTTCCAGCCTGAAGGTATTGTAACCCTGCACTATAAAATCGTCCAGCCTCATTTTTTTGAAGGACTTTTTTTCCTCTACCACATCCTATGAAAGACGAACTAATGATAATAAATGTTGTCGTTACTATCATTAAAATCTTACATAGATAATACTTACTCATCAAGACCTCTATTTAAGGGTAAAAGTATCTAAAGTGAGCTAACTGCCTAAAATTAAAGATGTAAAGGAGAGACTAATGTGTATTAGGATGGCAATCAAAAATATTTTTTTCCAACATTATTATCTGATTGCGTTTAGAACCTGTAGAAATAATACTTACTTTACATTCTACCACATCTGAGATTATTTTTATATACTCTTTTGCTTTTGAAGGCAACTTATCATAAAAATTAATCCCTTTAGTGTTCTCTAGCCAACCATCTATTTCTTTATATATAGGCTGACAAGAATTTAAGACATTAAGTTCGGCAGGAAATTCCAGCAATTTACTTTCTTTGTATTTATAGCCAATGCAAAGTTTAATCTTTTCACATTTATCGAGGACATCAAGTTTTGTAATAGCCAAAGAATCTAAGCCATTAATCCTTGTTGCATATTTTACCACAATAGGATCAAACCAACCACAGCGTCTTGGTCTACCAGTAGTAGCTCCATATTCCATGCCATCTTCGCGAAGTTTATTCCCAGCATCATCTTTTAATTCAGTAGGAAATGGGCCATTTCCTACCCTGGTAGTATACGCCTTACTTACCCCTAAGACCCTATTTATTTTTGTAGGCCCAATACCCAGGCCTGTACAAGCTCCTCCAGCAGTAGCGCTTGATGATGTAACATAAGGATATGTACCATGATCTAGGTCAAGCATCGTTCCTTGGGCACCTTCTAACAGTATATTTTTCTTACCCTTAATAGCAGTATCTAACAATAAAGAGGTATCTACTATATATTTTCCTATTAAATCAGCGTACCTCATGTACTCAGCATAAATATCTTTCATGTTATAAAGCTGAATTTGTCCAAAACACTCTAATATAGAATTTTTTTCAGCTAAATTAGTCTCTAATTTTTCCTTAAACAATTCAGGGCACAATATATCCCCTGCTAAGATTCCTGTTCTAAAGGCTTTATTTACATAGGCAGGCCCGATCCCTCTACCTGTTGTTCCAATATTTTTTAGACCTCTTGCTGCCTCCTGACCACTATCTAACAGCCTATGATAGGGCATTATTAAGTGAGCCCTTTTGCTTATAAAAAGATTATTACCTATCTCTATATTTCTATCTTTAACATATTCAATCTCTTCTATTAAAGCCTTGGGATCCAAGACTACCCCATTACCAATAATACAAACCTTATTTTTATGCAAAATTCCTGTAGGCAAAAGGTGTAATATGATTTTTTCATTATCAATCACCACTGTATGCCCTGCATTATGGCCACCTTGATATCTCGCCACAACGTCCGCATGCTCGGTTAAGATATCTACAATCTTTCCTTTACCTTCATCGCCCCACTGTGTACCTACAACTACTACATTAGACATTTAAAATCGCCTCTCTATAAAGTAACAAACTCTGCTTTAATAACATTTGGGAGCTCTCTAATAATTCTAAGCGCCTTACTATTAACAGGGGAATCAATATTCATAATTGCAATAGCTTCTCCGCCCTGTTTTTCTCTTCCAACCTTCATCCCTGCAATGTTTACACCCTGCTCGCCTAAAATCGTACCTACTCGCCCAATTATCCCAGGAATATCCTGATTGTAGAAGATTAACATATAGCCAGCCAAAACCGCCTCTAAGCTGTAACCATCGATATTCACAACCCGTGGTTCATTTTTGTTAAATAAGGCGCCGGCTATTGTATACTTACCCTTATTAGTCGTAACCTCAATTGAAATTAGGCTGGAATAATCAGTAATATCTGTACTTTTAATCTCCTCTACCTTGATACCTCTGTCTCTTGCTAATACTGGCGCATTAACAAAATTAATATCTTCCACCAAGATTGGTTCTAAAATCCCCTTTAGCACTGCCACAGTAAGTGCATCGACCTTATGTCTTAAAATTTCTCCGCTATAAGTTATCTTTATCCTGTTTATCCGTCCTTCTAATAATTGAGACCTTAGGCTACCTAACTTTTCAGCCAAGGTTATGTATGGCTTCATCTCCTTAAGTAACTCGAAAGGGATAGAGGGTGCATTCACAGCATTTCTTATTACCCCATTCTTTAAATAATCAATTATCTGTTCAGCAATTGCAATAGAAACATTCTCCTGGGCTTCATCCGTTGACGCTCCAAGATGAGGGGTACAAATAACCTTATCAACTCCCAAGAGTAGGTTCGTTTTATCTATCGGTTCTTGAGTAAACACATCCAGGGCTGCACCAGCAATCTGACCATTTTTTACCGCCTCGGCTAGATCTGCTTCATTTACAATACCGCCACGGGCACAGTTTATAATCCTTACATTTTTTTTCATCTTCGAGAAGGCGTCTTTATTAATAATATCCTTTGTCTCACCTGTCAAAGGTGTATGAATAGTAATAAAATCTGATTCAATAAATAATCTAGATAGATCAACTACTTCAACGTTTAACTCTCTTGCCTTTTCTAAAGAAAGAAATGGGTCATAGGCAATTATTCTCATCCCAAAACCAAGCGCCCTTTTGGCAAATTCTCCGCCGATTCTTCCCATCCCTATAATTCCTAATGTCTTATTAAAAAGTTCTACCCCTGTAAATTTTTTTTTCTCCCAGCCTCCAGTCTTCGTTGAGGCATTTGCTTGTGGTATATTTCTAGCTAAAGATAGCATTAGTGCAAAGGCATGTTCGGCAGTAGTTATAGTATTGCCAGTAGGAGTATTCATAACAATAATCCCTTTTTTAGACGCAGATGCCTGATCAACATTATCTACACCTATCCCTGCCCTCCCAACGACCTTTAATTTTTTTGCGGCTTCAATAACCTCAGCAGTAACTTTTGTTTCACTTCGCACAGCCAAGGCATCATATTCTTTTATGCATGCAATTAACTCTTCCTTCGACATTCCAGTTTTAACATCCACCTCAAGACTAGGTTCCTTCTTAAAAAGGGCTATCCCTCTTTCTGATAATTTATCACTTACTAATACTCGCATAGCAACTAACTCCTTCTCTAAGATTCAGACATTAGACATCTTTCCAAAATAAATACTCTATTCTCTAGGGCACGAGAAGACAAAAATTTTGCTGGAGTGAGTTATTTAGTAGGCTTTTTGTCTTCCTACGCCCTGCAAGATTAATTTGGAAAGATGTCTATTATAATCAGGTGCAGAAAAGCGCATCTTTTATGTCACCAGGATTGTTTATACTTCTATTTTTATCCATATCTTATTTTTAAAATGAAACGCTTCAAGGACTGGTTCACAAGACTCGCTTTTGGATAACCGAGCTAAAGTATATCTTGAACCATGTCCCACATCAGCTTCACGTGCATACTCTTTGGACAGCTCGTCTAATAGCCATTTGATCAACTTTTTATGAATTCCCCCTTCTGGTACCTTCCCCAATAATTCTTCGAGTGTCTCAACACTCTCATGCACAGACTCCCCCATTTCTTCTGGATAGTTAAATGATTCGACAGCCTCTCCAAGTATAGTGTTTAGCGAGTTTTTTTGTCGAGTAGACATCTTTTCAACCCTTCATGATTAACATATTTTTTTACTGTTTCACCGTGGACTGTTCTACCATTATCCCATAAGTTACATTCTAACCCACTCATCCATAAATTTACTTTTTTCAAAATGTTACATAACATCTATGTAAATTTATTTATTTTTTTTATTCAAGCAAGTATCCAAAAAGGATAAAAACATTAAAAAATTAACAAATCACTTGATTTTTGTCAAGGAAAAAACAGGATATGACTTTTTAATATTAATTTTGGCTTCTTCTACAATTTGTGACCAAAAAAGATTTAGTGAAGAACTACTCGATTTACTCAAATGTTATGATGTTGCATATGATAAACGTTATTTGTTTGATTAAGAGCAGAGGTCACGCCCTTTCAGGGCTAAAGACAAAAATAAAAAATACTATTTTTTTAAAAATTAGATGCGGAATGTGTGTTATAGTACTCCAACTTAGGTTTTTCTAAGTGATTGTGTTAGTTCAAACCAGCATGTTAACAGCAATTCTAATTTTGACTTATTTGTTGATGTGCCTCCAAAATTTGCTTCACTCGTAGAGTAGTCTTTTTGAATTTTCTAAGCTTGCTTCCCTAAATTGCCTAACTCGCTTAGCTAAAAAAGAGGCAATTTTACTTGAATCTGTGCTAAGAAAATTTAAAAAAAGCCTACTAAATACTCGCTCAGCAAAATGTTGGATGCACATCTATCTTAAAAAAAATCAAAATTAGAATTGCTGGCATGTTAAGGCACAAAGTAGCAAAGGCACAAAGTTTTTTTGTTTTTTCCTTTGTGCCTCTGTGCCTTTGCTACTTTGTGCCTTAACAGTTAGTTACAGAATCAACCTGCATTATTTTAGAAAAACCTAAGTTGGAGTAGTATATAAAGTAGTCTTCTTGAATTTTCTAAACCTGCTTCCAAATGCTGCCCATAAAATAAGTAGAAATTAGGTTGCTTTTATGATAATATTTATTATATCCTAATAAAAACAATTCGTAGCTGTTGTTGTTAAAAAATAGAGGAGATGGAGATGGACTTTAGAGAAAAAAGAAGGTGTAAAAGGATAGGTACTATTCCACCGCTTAAAGTAGAGATATATTGTGCTGATGAAAATCTGAAGGGATTAAAAAGCAAAGGAGAAGGGGTAATTAGTTTGTTTATCTCAAATATTAGTTTAGGGGGAATTTTCCTAAGTTCTTCTATTCCTTTTGAAGTAGGAGCTACTTTACACTTAAATTTTGAGATACCAATAGCGGATAACCCTATTCATATAGTTGGGAAGGTGGTCAGAAACAACTTTGACGATCAAAATCCCATGCGCAGAGACGACTTTGACAATCAAAATGTTATGTTAGGAGTGGCAATTGAGTTTACTAAGATTAGTTACGATGATGAGAAAAAATTAGAAGAATACATTAATTCCAAAAATTCTTTTGTTGATAAACCGACTTCCTAAAGAAGATTTATCCCATACAATTTGGTAAAGGCAGCATCTAAATTCTAAGAACACTCCCTTTTAGCCGTCTTATTTTCATACATCAGGTGATCTGCTCGTTTTATTAATGTATCTATAGTATCATCGGGGTTAGCAAGGGCAACACCTATAGAGATATAGACCTTAACATTATCGTTACCATTAGGTATGCTTGCCTTCTCAACAAAAAGGCCCATTTTATTTCCAAGCTGGTTCAATCCTTTCTCGCCAATATTAACAATAATTGCTACAAATTCTTCGCCACCCCATCTGACTAACAGATCAGAAGATCTTATGCTCCTTTTTAAGGTGTTTGCCACCACCTTTAAAACTTCATCACCAAAATCATGTCCATAGGTATCATTTAGAAGTTTAAAATGATCTATATCAATAAAAATAACCCCAAAAGAATGCTTATACCTTTGCATCTCATCAAATCTTATCTTTAAATTTTTTTCTGCGTATCTTCTATTTCCAACTTCAGTAAGAGGATCAAGAAGACTCATCTTCTCCAGTTCTTCCATTTTTTTTAAGGTCTTAACTTTCCAGGAATTATCCTCTAATATTTCCATTGCACTGATAATATGTCCACTTGAATCAAGAACTGGAGCTGTCCGTATAAGGACGGGTAATTTATCCCCATTTTTGTGATAGATGTACATTTCTGTCTCATACACACCAGTACTTGTAAGAGCCCTACTTATTGGAGATCCCTCATCATGGCATTTTCCGCCTCCTTTTTCATTCATGTGGACAGGTATATTATCTACATAATGCCTACCGAGAACTTCAGATGCCTTGTAACCTGTAAGCTGTTCTGCCGCCTTGTTCCAGTATATTATCATGCCTTGTTTATCAATAAAATATACACCATGAGAAAGGTTATCCATTAAATGTCGTGTATAATCATTTTCTATAATCATCTTTACAACCTCCTCTTACACTTTTAATAGGAATGAATTAGCTTCTTTACTTTATTCCTATTGAAGGTGTTATCCTTATCTCGTCTATTACTTGTAACCTTATTTTATCCAACAATAATGATTATACTTTTAATAGATTTGACTCGCAAGAAAAAAAGTCAGAAAAAATAGTTAAATATAGACATCCTTCAGTTAAGACTAATGTAAATTTTTCTGATTGTATAGGTTAGAAGAGTTAGTTATAATAGCTATAATAAAAATGAAACAAAAATGAAAAAGCGACAATTTTGTACTATTTTTTTTATTGACTTTACAATTCTGTAGCTTTTTTAGATGGCAATGGTAATGTCTTGTGAAACTAACTAATTTTATTGAGGTTTAATAAGATTAGTTATGGCATAGGTTTTGCATTTAAAATTTAAGGATAAGCACTAATTTGATTAATCCTACAATGTTATAAGTCAGGCCTGAATAAACCAAAACCAGAGTGCTATTTATCCTAAAAAAATTTTTGGATTAGCTTTAGAGGAGGTGAGAAAAAAGAGCTTAGGACACCCAAGTTTAATAAATAAATTAAATATGTAAAAAATAGTTACAATAAAACAAAGGAGGCGCAGTAAAAAATGCTTAAATTAAAAACACCAAAAG
>JAZDLJ010000005.1:0-10929 GCA_043802115.1 bacterium
AGACAAAAATTTTGCTGGAGAGAGTTATTAGGAGACTTTTTGTAAATTTTTTTAGCGCAACTTCCCGTTAAAAATTACCATTGTTTGAGCGTAGCGAGTTTTGGTAATTTAGGGAAGTAAGCTTAGAAAATTCAAAAAGTCCCCGCTAACGAACGAAGTAAAGATTTTTGACTTCTCTACTACTTTAATAAAGATTATTTTGGAAAGATGTCTATTGCCTTAAAACAATTGATAACCTGCTTTTTGGTGTAGGAAATAAATTTGTTGCCCAATATGATGGAACAGGATGGTGGGGCGGGGAACTGTACTTATAAACAAGAAGCATACCAGCAAATCTGGAACTGGAATCATATTTCCAGGTCGCTGATATTTTTAAGTAAATACAATTAAAGGATCACCCTCCATTTTGGGGTAAATTCTATAAAGAAGGGGATCCGATGAGATGGTTCCGAAGATTTATTGAACCTGAGAGAAGGAAGAGAGATATCCCATTGACATTTATCCATGAAAGATATATCATGATATATACCATAAATTATAAGGAGGTAAAATATGAATACTGCTAAAATATTTAAAACTGGCAGAAGTCAAGCCGTTAGACTACCAAAAGAATACCGTTTTAATACAGATGAAGTATATATTAAAAAATTCGAAAATATAGTAATACTGATCCCAAAGGATAATCCTTGGAAAATATTGGAAAGTAGTTTAGAAAAATTTTCTGATGATTTTATGGAAGATCGAAATCAACCACCTGAACAAAAAAGGGATTACTTATAATGCTATATATCTTGGACACCAATATCTGTATCTATATCATAAAAAAAAAGCCAAAAAATGTTATTGATATTTTAGAGAAAAAGAAGATTTCAAGTATAGGTATCTCAACTATAACTCTAAGTGAGTTAGAATATGGAGTTGAAAAGAGTCAGGCTTCAGAGAAAAATAGACTTGCCCTAGTTGAATTTTGTGTACCAATAGAAATCTACCCTTATGATGATGAGGCTGCAAAAACTTATGGCGAGATTCGGACGTATCTAGAAAGAATGGGAAATCCTATTGGCTCTTTAGATATGCTGATTGCTGCTCATGCAAAATCACTTGGGCATATCTTAGTAACAAACAACGAAAGGGAATTTAAAAAGGTCCCAGGGTTAAAAACTGAAAATTGGGCAAGATAGACAAGGAAGGAACGGAGCTTCAATTGATGAGGTGGTAATAAAACAAGGGTAATTAAAGAATAATTATGAAGAGATATTTGTAAATTGAAAGTCAGGGATTTGAGATTATAGGCTGTGAATGAGCAATGAGAAGATACTATAAAATCAACGGAGAATAACAAATGATCGACTATAAAAAATTTGAAGTCTACAAAAAAAAAGTTTTGATTGTTTCCCTTGTAGCTGATATAGTTTTGTACATCGATGAGCCCTTTACTGAGATCCAGCAGCCAATCCTCGATCTTTACAACAGATTTTTCACACTTTGCCCAAAGGAAGATCTTAATTGGTACCTCACCAACACAATGACCAGCCATAAACCAACCAGTAAGCGAACCTTTACAATGCTGAACACCTGGTTACAAGAGGGCGCACGCAAACGAGACACGATTTCAATAGAGTTGAAAAGCAGCAAAGATTATAATGGTAATCCCTCCTATTTAATGGATATCTTTGGAAATGAACGTACTTCAAGGTATTACAATGATAGAGCCAATTTTATTCGACACCTGATACCAACGCAGCATTTGGAGAAGGATCCCAATGACTTCCTTGCCCTGGTGATTAATTTTTGCAATCAAGTGCCCTTTGTTTCGGGGCATGCAGGTTTTGCCTTTGAGCGTTCCCCTTATTGGGAGTCAGCAAGCTATCAAGCAGTATTCCCTTTAGCAATTCGTTACCAGGGAGTTGATGTAGCAGATACTTTTAATGCCTCAAGGTGCGCTGATCGAGAAAACATCAAAGGCGTTAATTGGTTGACCATGCTCTCACATAAATTTCTGGAGCAGTTAGGAGGACTGGAAGCTATCAAAGCTAAGATAAAAAAGATAAAAGATGTAGAGATTATTGAGGTAACCCATGGAGCAATTCTCAAGGCAGGGAAACAACCTGGTATTGGAGATATTACCAAGAAAGAGATGTTACCAGCATACAGGGCAGTCTTTCAGATCGTTAAAGATCTTATAGTTAAAAAGTACACTCCCTTTGATATTGATGAACGGGCAACCAGGAAGGTTTATCGTGAGAAGGAGGATAATGGACAAAAGCTTCTAATAGTGGCTACTGATGAAAGAGAACAAACGATGAAGTGGATAAGACGATTTGAGGATGATTATAGTACCTGGCCCAAAGAATACAAATCACGGCTTAATAATCCAGAACAAGAGGAAAAAAAGATTTCCCCAGTAGAGGTAAAACTTGAATTGTTGGATTATGGCGTTTTTATAAAAACAGAGGGGGGAGAAGAGGTAACAACAAGTAATATTATTAAGGCTCAAATGGGGCTTAGATTCGGATTGAAATACAAGCTTGAGAATAAAAATTGTATTGGATTGACTGCAGAGGTTGAGAATCTTGAGCAAACCAGCAGCTGGCCTATTAATTCATATTATGGCACAGCAATATGGATATTTGAAGATGAAAAGGAGTTTGTTCCTGGTAAATGGAAGTTTAGGATTAAATATGATGACCATCTCCTCTTAGAACATAAATTTGAGATTATGGTTTCTGAAAAAGAGGAGTAGAAATGAGGTACTATGAAAAATATGGAGAGTTTATTACCGATTAGATTAACAGACAAAGAAGGTTGGACTTATTTACGCTATGGTTTAGTTTTGGTTTTGTTTATGAAAAAATCCCATGCTGAAATCGCTGATGATGTGTATAAATTTTATGAGGGTTATATTCAAGCTATAGGAGAGGATAAACTAGCTTGGATACATGATAGAGGCTCATATTTCAAACCATTTATCAAAAATAAATTCCAGCGGATAAAGAAGAAATTAACTGGTGAGAGGGTGATGAAACATCCAGACAAATTTTTTACCTTACAAGATTTAGATAATGCGGCTGGTAATTATTTCTTTGAGTATAGCGGTGAGAATTCGGAAGAATTAAAAAGACAACCTGATACGACAAGCTATATCGAAGTATGGTTACCTTCAGATTATGTAGAATTGTTTGAGGCAATTTAGGGAAGCAAGCTTAGAAAATTCAAAAAGGCTACTCTACGAGTGAAGCAAATTTTGGAGGTACATCAACAAATAAGTCAAAATGAGCATTGCTGCAATCAGGTACGTAAATAATTCCCTGAGACATCCCCTCCTTGTGTAAATGAAATTTATGAGCATGGAGGGGAAAAAGATTCCCCGGCAGAAACTAAACTTAACTTATTACATTAGACATCTTTCCAAAATAAATGCTGTATTCTCTAGGTATCTAGGGGCAAAAGAAGACAAAAATTTTGCTGGAGTGAGTTATTTAGTAGGCTTTTTGTCAATTTTCTTAGCACAGATTCCCGTAAAATTGCATCTGTTTGAGCGAAGCGAGTTAGGCAATTTAGGGAAGCAAGCTTAGAAAATTCAAAAAGACTACTTCAACGAACGAAGCAAAGATTTTTGTCTTCCTACGTTCTGCAAGATTATTTTGGAAAGATGTCTATTATATTAAACTCCAAATGGATAAATTAAGTATATAAGTATAAAGACGTTATGAAATATTATGTCTGGATCCATGATCTATATGATCAAACTTTAGTAAGGATAACTGATCTTCCATTTTCTGAATCTCAATATGGAGAATGGAATAAATTAGTAGATGAAGGAATTCCTTCTAAAAAGTCCTTTCCAAAGAATGTTATATTTGAAATAAATTTAAATTATGGTATAAAAATTGCAGACTCTCTTCCAAACACAATTAATTGTTTTATTGTATCTGAAAATTTAAAAAATATTTTAGATGAGGCATCTGGAGATTATGAATTCTTTTCAATAAAATTACGTGATTATAAGGGGAAGATTATTGAATACCCATATTATGTTTCTAATTTGATTAACACTTTACATTGTATGGATTATATTACCTCAGATTTTGATATGCCTTGGCGTTCTTGCGATAGACATATTAAAGAAATTAGAAGACTAATCCTGGATGAATCAAAGATTCCAAATAATATACAAATTTTTAGATTGGATACTATTTTGAATAAGTTAGTACTTCCTAATAAATATGCAGCAATATCACTAATTGGAGAACCTAGACGAATAGTAGTAACTAAAACTTTAGCTATTAAAATAAAACGAGAAGCAAAATGTACAGGTCTCTATTTTGTTCCTCTTGAGGAATATACAGATTTCTTAAAGAGAGAATTTAGAAGACCACTTTTCCCAAACATAAAAAAATTGTAAGATCAATCAATGAAAGCTTTTCTATATTCCTTTGGAAATACTATAGATTCTTTTAAGATATTAAAATTCCATCCTGAAAAGGGTTTTATATATACTCCAAGAGATGTAATAATAGGAAAAGCGCATGTCAATTTACCTGAGCATCTTGTGGATAAAATAGAGTCAGCTATAAGTAAATTACCTCAAAAAAATATTATTGATTTCAGGATTGGAACTAGTAGTGGGGAGCGAGGAACATACTTAGGACATATCAATACAGCTTATTTCAGGTACGAAGATGGCTCTTTAAAATTTAATTTTTTTGTTGAAAAGTCTTTAATCAAAGAGTTAGAAAATTTTTATAATGAGAAGTTTCTAATCAAGAAGTTCAAAAACTTAGTCACTGCTTTTTTAGAAGTAATAATATATTGTGATTCTTTAAATTCCAGAGGAACACCACCTTCCAGTTTTTTATAAATTACCTACACCTATTTCAGCCCAAGCAAGCAATCGACAGGCTGTTACTGAATGTACATTTTTGTCATTGCGAGGAGTGAAACGACGAAGCAATTTCGTTGTAAAACAGTGCGTTAAAGATTACTTCGCTTCGCTCGTAATGACAGATATACCTATTCCGTAACAGCCTGTCGATGTACTTCAGGTAAAAAAATAATAGGATCACTTTATATCTGCTGCAGAAGAACCTTCTCCCCCTTTAAATCAACCCTTACCTTTTCCCCTTCTTTTACCTCCCCATTGATTATCTTCATGGCTAATTCATCAAGAAGTTCATTTTGAATCACTCTCTTCAAAGGCCGAGCGCCATATACTGCGTCATAACCTCTCTCTTCTAGGAACTTTTTTACCTTTTGAGTAATCTCAAGGGTTATCCCCTTTGCATCTAGACGTTTTTGAACCTCTTTTAACTGAATATCAACGATCATTTCCAGCTCTTTTGGCCCTAGTTTATTAAAGAGGACAATCTCATCTATCCGATTTAAAAACTCTGGTCGGAAATGGGCACGTAGTTGCTCCATCACCTTCTTTTGAACAGATACCTGACTATCATTATTAGCCTCATTAATAATACTTTGACCAATATTTGAGGTCATGATAATTATTGTATTCTTGAAGTTAATTACCCGACCTTTCCCATCAGTTAAACGACCATCGTCAAGGATTTGAAGCAGGACATTAAAGACCTCTGGATGAGCCTTTTCAATCTCATCAAACAAGACAACACTATAAGGTCGACGATGAACTGCCTCAGTAAGCTGTCCACCCTCTTCATATCCAACATACCCTGGAGGCGAACCAATAAGTCTGGACACTGCATGTTTTTCCATATATTCACTCATGTCAATACGAATCATAGCATTTTGGTCATTAAACATAAACTCAGCTAAGGATTTAGCCAGCTCTGTCTTTCCAACTCCTGTAGGTCCTAAAAAAATAAAAGAACCAATAGGACGACTTTCTTCTGATATACCTGCCCGAGATCGTCGTAAGGCATTAGCCACAGCCCGAATAGCATTATCCTGACCAACTACCCGACCTCTTAATTCCTCTTCAGCATGTACGAGTTTATATGCCTCACCTTCAAGCAGCTTTGAGAGCGGGACACCTGTCCAACGAGAAACAACCTCTGCAATATCCTCCTCAGTTACCTCTTCTTTAAGAATTCGTTTCCCTTGTTCCAGCTTTTTAAGCTCTTCCTGTTTAGTCTTGATCTGTCTTTCCTGTTCAGGAATCTTCCCATATCTGATCTCTGCTACCTTTTGGAGATCTGCATTCCTCTCGGCAATCTCAGCCTCTTGCTTTAAACTATCAATCTGTTTCTGAGCCTCTCTCATCCCGGCAATAACATCCTTTTCAATCCGCCATCTCTGTTCCAGTTCCTTCTCTTCCTCTTTCTTATTAGCCAGATCCTTTTTAAGTGTCTCCAAGCGTTCCTTTGAGGCTGTATCTTTTTCCTTTTTCAATGCCTGCTTTTCTATCTCCATCCGCATGATCTCACGTTTTAACTTATCTAACTCCTCAGGCATGCTATCAATCTCCATCTTTAAGGCAGAAGTTGCCTCATCAATTAAATCAACTGCCTTATCAGGTAGAAACCTCCCTGAGATGTATCTGTGTGACAATTCAGCAGCCGCAATAATAGCTGAGTCAGCTATCCTTACCCCATGATGCACCTCATATTTTTCTTTTATTCCTCGAAGGATAGAGATGGTATCTTCAACAGATGGTTCAGCAACATAGATTGGTTGAAATCTCCTCTCCAGAGCAGGATCTTTTTCGATATATTTTTGATATTCCTTTAAAGTTGTAGCCCCAATAGCATGAAGTTTTCCTCTGGCTAGAGCTGGTTTAAGCATATTAGAGGCATCAACAGCCCCTTCAGCAGCCCCTGCTCCAACAATGGTATGAAGCTCATCGATGAAGAGGATATACTTACCGGCGCCCTCCTCTACCTCTTTCAGCGCTGCCTTCAGTCTATCTTCAAACTCTCCCCTGAATTTTGCCCCGGCGAGCATTGAGGCAATATCCAGGGCAATGACCTCTTTATTCTTAAGGGTCTCTGGGACATCTCCTGCCACAATCCGTTGGGCTAGACCTTCCACAATTGCGGTCTTCCCCGTCCCAGCCTCACCAATCAATACAGGATTATTTTTAGTTCGACGAGATAATACCTGCATTAATCTTCTTATCTCCTCATCACGTCCAATCACGGGATCAAGTTTTTCCTGTCGGGCTAATTTAGTAAGATTTTGTCCATACTTTCCTAATGCCTGCATCTTGGTTTCAGGTTCTTGATCTGTAACCCGATGCGAGCCTCTGATCTTTTTTAAAATAGTTAAAATATTTTCAAGGGTAACACCATTTTCTTTTAGCAAATCCTGAGCCTTACTCTTTACCTTTAAGATACCCATCAAGAGGTGTTCTGTGCTTACATATTCATCCCCCATACTTTTAGCCTCTTGTTCAGCCTCAGAGAGGGCTTTGACAAACTCCTGGGTTGAAAATAATTGCACAACACCTGTTACCTTTGGTAGATTCTGGATTGTCTTTTGCAAATTTGTCTCAAAGGTTGGCGAAGCCAGCTCGTAAATTATCTGTGTTGCGATACCTTCTTTGTCATCAAGAAGTCCTGCTAACAGGTGGACTGCCTCTAATTGAGTGTTATTGTTGTTAGTAGCTATATCTTGGGCCTTTTGCAAGGAATGTTGGGATTTTGAGGTAAATTTTTCAATGTTCATTGGAGGCTCCGATGATACTTCCAACAGGGATAAAATAGATTTTTTATTTTATCCCTGTTGGAAGTATCATTTTTATTTTTTAATTAGCACTATCCATAATTAATGTTTTACAAAAAGTTATTAAAAAAGTATGAATATAGATCCTATCATATCAATTAATTGATTGTCAAAAGATTAATTTGACATGCAGTAATTCTCATTTTGACTTATTTATGAAAGATCAAAATCAACAGATTGAACAAAAAAGGGATAACTTATAATGCCATATCTCCTGGACACCAATATCTATAGCTATATCATTATGAAATTTATGTTTTGGCCTTTTTAAAAAGGGCTTTAAATAACAAAAAAAGAGTAATACTTCTAAAGGGCATAAAGTAAAAAAGCTACTTTATGCCCTTTAGAAGTATTACTCTTTCCATAAAGCACTTATCTCCTGAATCAACCTCTGATCCTGCTCCACATCCCTCCCTTTAACAGTTAAATACCCTCCAATAATCATCCCATTAACGCCAGCAAGAAAGGCTAATGCCTGAAAATCCCCTAAGATAGTCTCTCTGCCAGCGGCAATTTTTATGCTTGTTTTTTCCAGAATTATCCTAAAAATTGCAATTGTCCGTATAATATCGGAACATGGAATAGGGTTTATTGATTCAAGAGGTGTCCCTTTAATTGGGCTTAGAATATTTATTGATACAGCATCTACCCCTAAGTTCTTTAATAACATGGCTAATTCTATCCGATCTGTCCAACCTTCACCCATCCCAATTATCCCCCCACTGCATACCTCTAGACCTGCCTCTTTTGCACTCTTTATTGTTGCTATCCTATCTTCTAAACTATGAGTAGTACAAATATCAGAAAAAAAACGAGGTGAACACTCCAGGTTGTGATGATATCTTGAAAGCCCGGCTTGTTTTAATAAGGTAAAATCGTCTCTATCTAATAATCCTAAAGAAGAACACATAGTTATTCCAACCCCATCTTTTATATCTGAGATAATCTCTGCAATTTTAAGCAACTCGTCATTTTTGACTTTTTTTCCACTTGTAACAATACTAAATCTTTGGGCACCAATATCCTTTGCCCTTCTAGCCAACTCGATCAATTCACCTTTATTTTTAAGCGGATATTTAAGTGAGCTAGTTGGAAAACGAGATGATTGGGCACAAAACTTACAATCTTCGCTACAATATCCTGATTTAGCGTTGGTAATGCTACATATATCCAATCTTGAACCAATGTATTTTTTGCGTACCTCATTAGCTTGAAAAATAAGTTCCAATAAAGGTAGATTTAAATTTGCGTAGATATTTTCAGGGGGAGGGTATGATTCATTCCTGAATATTGTAAAAAAATTCATATTTCTTCTCCTAGACATCCTTCAAAACGATCCAAAAGTAGAAAAAACCTGATGATCAAGTTTTTTCTACTGACTTTCTGTAATATTCTAAAAAGGTAGCCGCAGGTTTTAGCCTGTTAATTAGATCACGAGTTACACCTTTTTTCCCTTTTAAAAATGGCCTGGTTTTTAGGAATAATGTTATACTTCACGTAGGCATAATTTTAGTTTTACATTTAGTCTTTAAATTCCAATACTACCAAATACCCACTTACCCAATATCCAATTTTATTAGTATTATTGGGTAGATATTAAGATTTTTATAAAGCACAATTTATGCCTGATCGAAGTATATAATATCACCTCAATTAGTTTGCAAGCAAGTTTTTTGTTTGACATCTGCTTTATCCTGTTTATTCTGTTAAAAACTCAAAATTAGAATTGCTGGAATTGCTGTTTTGGCATTGACGAATCTATAAATAAAACGTATACTAAATAACAATATTTTTTATCAGTCAGTATAATTTTTTAAAAGAACCTATTCTCACACAAAGTAGCGAGGTAACAATGTCTTCTCCCAACAATAAAAAAAGTGAGATACTTGATGAATTAAATGAGATAATAGCCCTGGTTAAAAAAAATGATTTAGCTGAATTAGAATGGCAACAAGGTGACAAAAGGATTAAGATTTGCCGAAAGGAAGAGATTTACATAGAATCTCAATCAAAACCCTTTCAACCCAACCAGACAGGTCAACCTAGCCCTAGTCTATCATCAAAATCTGAAAAAAAGCAAGAACAAGAAATCTTTAAAAAGATACTCTCTCCTATGGTTGGGACATTTTACAGCAAAGCAAAACCAGAAGCCAGTCCCTTTGTAAAGGTAGGGGATACTGTAAAGAAGGGACAAATTTTATGTATAATAGAAGCGATGAAGCTCTTTAATGAGATAGAGGCTGAGTATGATTGTAAGATTATGGAACTAGTTGCAAAAAATAGCAGTTCTGTGGAATATAATCAGACTTTATTTTTAGTGGAGCCGATTAATTAGGCAAAACAACGATTAAAATGAATAATGAAAAAAATTATTTGGCAATATTTGTGGACTATTATAGTTTTTACAACCCAATTTGAGTAACCATTCAAAATTAACCTATAAGTTGCAAAACTAAATTTAGGCCAGGTTTGCACTTAACCTTTTCAATCCTTTGCTGCAAGTTCCGTAACCTGTATAACGATATTTTTTGAAGAACGGTCTTTGATCCTTCTAAATTCTCTTAAGAGGTTATCTTCTTCACTGCTTGCTACATAGATCGGATAGGCCTCAGCAATTTTATCACCATCAGCTTTATGTTCAAAAAAGTAAGAAGTAGGAACTCCCAATGCCTGTGCAATGATCTGGATATTCTCTACATTAAGCTTATTAGTTCCATTCTCATACCTTTGTATCTGTTGATAAGAGATGTCTAATACCTCAGCAAGCCTTTCCTGAGATATCTTACATTCCTTCCTTCTTTTTTTTATTAGTTCACCAATCTCTTTACTAGTCTTTATCTTTCCAATTTGGATACTATCTATCATATCTTTATAACTATACCAACCATTACGTTGTGTTAGCCACAATGTTGCAAAGAGTAAAAAATATTGACAATACTATTTTATAGGTGTATATTCAGATTGTTTTTGCATCCATCACAAAGATTATCCTGTTTTCCAGCCTCTTTGTGATAATCTCAGCAATTCTAATTTTGACTTATTTGTTGATGTGCCTCCAAAATTTGCTTCACTCGTAGAGTAGTCTTTTTGAATTTTCTAAGCTTGCTTCCCTAAATTGCCTAACTCGCTTCGCTCAAACAGAGGCAATTTTACGGAAAGCTGTGCTAAGAAAATTTAAAAAAAGCCTACTAAATACTCGCTCAGCAAAATGTTAGATGCACATCTATCTTA
>JAZDLJ010000006.1:0-2966 GCA_043802115.1 bacterium
GAATTGGCATTTTTTATAATATTTTAACGGTTTGCTAATAAATAGTTTAGTCGCTCACCTTTTTTAAGACATCAAAGTTCTTTTTTAATCTTTTCATATTCGCCTTTAGGTTGGCTTTATGGAGTTTTTGTTTTCTTTTACGGATTACTTCTGTTTGTTGTGTTGAAGATGCCATTAATTTTTCCCTCCTTTATAAACAATTTTTCTTTCTTTATACATTTAGTTAATTAGTGAAAATCAAAAAAATATTTCTGATAATTTGTCTATATTAAGCTAATTCAATGAATTTGTCAATATAAAGTAACTAGGCGTTTTGAAATATTGTTGACAAGAAAGGTACTTGGTGGTAGGTTAACAAGGATTCCTGGTAATAATTTAGCTGTTTGCAAAAAATTGAACTACAAGCGCTCATTAAAAATTTTTAGCCACAGAGAGAACATAGGGGTATAAATTTTTTTTAATATCCCTATAGTAACATATTTTTTCCTTGTGTTTTCTATGGCTAATTTTTCAAAGAACTAAACGATTCTACTCCAACTTTGATTTTTTAAGTAGCTGTATCAGTTAAAACTAACCTACACTATCTCAGGAAAATCAAAAGTTTGAGGTGTGTATTACAAAATCTGATATTTTTATGAACTTTTCCCAATCCAGGCTAAGAAGAATAAGATCATCTGAGAACATCCGTAGATTAGTGCGAGAAACGTATCTTTCTATAAGTGATCTTATTTATCCCTTATTTGTAGTTCACGGAAGTAATATTAAAGAAGAGATAAGGTCAATGCCTGGAAATTTTAGGTTTTCAGTGGATAGACTGGTAGAAGAGACCAAAGAAATAGAAAGTATGGGTATCCCTGCGATACTACTGTTTGGTATACCTAAAAAGAAAGATAGTTTGGCTTCTGAGTCTTATGCGGAAGATGGGATTATTCAACAAGCTATTAGAGCAATCAAAAGAGAAGGTGTAAATCTTTTAATTATTACTGATGTTTGTCTGTGTGAATATACAGATCATGGTCATTGTGGGGTGGTAGAAGCTGGGAATGTCCTAAATGATCCAACTCTGGAATTATTAGCTAAACAGGCATTATCCTATGTCATGGCGGGTGCGGATATGGTGGCTCCTTCTGACATGATGGATGGTAGGGTAGGTAGAATAAGAAGGTTTTTAGATGAATATAGGTTTGTAGATGTCCCTATCATGTCTTATGCAGCTAAGTATGCCTCTGGTTTTTATGGCCCTTTTCGGGAGGCAGCTGAATCCACCCCTCAATTTGGCGATAGAAGGACATACCAAATGGATCCAGGTAATTCTAACGAGGCGCTTAGAGAAGTAATCCTTGATATTAATGAAGGTGCTGATATTATTATGGTTAAACCTGCCCTTCCGTACTTGGATATTATTTATAGGGTAAAAACAGAATTAAGAATGCCCACAGCAGCCTATAATGTAAGTGGAGAATTCTCTATGATTAAGGCTGCTGGTGAAAGAGGGTGGATAGATGAGAAGAGGGTAATGATGGAAACCTTGTTAAGTATCAAACGGGCTGGGGCAGATATGATTATTACCTATTTTGCCAAGGAAGTTGCAAGAGAAATAAAGTAGCTTTTTTACTTTATTTCTCTTGCAACTTCCTTTTTTATAAAATCGTTTTTTTTCAGATGGAATCAATAAAGAGCCAAAGTCAAAAAGGTGTAAAAAAATGGAAAAGAAAATGGATAAAGCAGATTTACGTTTTATAGCATGGGAGTTAACCCAGTCTTGTAATTTAAATTGTCTTCACTGTCGAGGATCAGCCACGAGTGAACGTAATCAGGAGGAGCTGTCTTTTGAGGAATGTAGAAAATTTCTAGATGAAGTAAAATCATTTGCGGAGCCTGTAATCATCCTCAGCGGAGGAGAACCATTAAAGAGACCTGATGTATTTGAGATCGCAGAGTATGGTACCTTTAAAGGATTACGGGTAGTTTTGGCAACTAATGGTACCTTGCTATCAGACGTTATAGCAAAAGATCTAAAAAAATGTGGGATCAAAAGGGTTAGTATTAGTTTAGACGGTTCGACAGATGAGAGCCATGATACCTTTCGTGGAATTAAGGGAGGTTATGACCGAGCCCTGGCTGGTATTGAGAACCTTAAAAGTGCCGGCCTACCTTTCCAGGTTAATACAACTATAACTAGAAGAAATTTAGATGATCTAGAGCAGATATTAGAAAATGTTATCAAGTTAGGAGCTGCAGCTTTACACATCTTTTTACTAGTGCCTACTGGGAGAGGGAAATTAATTGAGGATGAAGAGATTGCCCCAGATGATTATGAAAGGGTTTTGGAGTGGTTTTATAATAAACAAACTGAGGTCTCGATAGGATTTAAGGCGACCTGTGCCCCACATTATTTTAGAATAGCCTCTCAAAAAGGAGGGCTAAAACAAATGGCCCGCAATTCATCTCATGGGTTTGAGGCTATGTCTAGGGGATGTCTTGGAGGGATCAGTTTCTGTTTTGTTTCATACAGAGGAGAGGTATATCCCTGTGGATACTTGCCACTTCTGTGTGGAAATATTAGAGAAAATAACCTTGAGAATATCTGGAATAGAGCTGAGATATTTAATAATCTTCGAGATTATGATAAGCTTAAAGGAAAATGTGGCATTTGCGAGTTTAAAAGATTGTGTGGTGGATGCCGTGCCAGGGCTTATGCAGCAGTAGGAGATTATCTGGCAGAAGAGCCCTATTGTATTTATAAGCCGAAGCAGCAATTCTAATTTTGACTTATTTGTTGATGTGCCTCCAAAATTTGCTTCACTCGTAGAGTAGTCTTTTTTAATTTTCTAAGCTTGCTTCCCTAAATTGCCTAACTCGCTTCGCTCAAACAGAGGCAATTTTACGGAAAGCTGTGCTAAGAAAATTTAAAAAAAGCCTACTAAATACTCGCTCAGCAAAATGTTAGATGCACATCTATCTTA
>JAZDLJ010000027.1:0-4696 GCA_043802115.1 bacterium
GCTACGCTCAAACAATGGTAATTTTTAACGGGAAGCTGCGCTAAAAAAATTTACAAAAAGTCTCCTAATAACTCTCTCCAGCAAATTTTTTATCTTCTCTCCTAGTAAATATGATATTTATTTTGGAAAGATGTCTATTAAATTTTTATTCCTAGATATCCCTTTTTGGTCACATATTGTAAAAGAACCTAATTTATTGGATAAGGATACCAAAAATTTTTAAAAAAAATATAAAAACATCAACTTGCACATAGCATAAAATAAAAAAGCTATTTTATGCTATGTGCAAGTTAGTATTGCCCCATATTCCCAATCAAGTCAGCCATTGGTAAAAAAACACTCACGGCAATAAACCCAATAATAATAGTCATAAAGATCAGGAGAACAGGTTCTAAGATCTTTGCAAAGACATTTAAGGCTACATCTACCTCATGTTCATAGTAGTGAGCGACTCTTTCCATTGTCTTGGATAGATTTCCTGTCTCTTCACCTACATTAATCATACTAATAGTTAATTCAGGAAATATCTTACCTTCATTAAGTGCGTCTGCCAAAGACTTCCCTTCTCCTACCCTTATTATAGCCTTATCAACTACCCCGGCAAGTATCTTATTCCCCATATCATTTTTAATTATCTTAAGCACTTCAAACAAGGGAATGCCACTGCTTGTTAAGATAGATAACATCTCATTAAAACGAGATAAGGAAGATTTTATAATAAGATTACCTATTAATGGTAATTTTAGTTTTAAACTATCGTATAGATAACGCCCCTTAGGGAGACTAATAAGAATCTTAACGATGACGATTGTTCCTATAAAAATAAAGGGGGAAATATAAAGATTTATTTTTGCTAGTCTTCCGATAGTTAGCAATATCCGTGTTGGTAAGGGTAGGGAAACTCCCAGATCTGCAAAGACTGCTGTAAAGCGAGGTAAGGCAAATGTAAATAAAAAGATACAAAGTCCGACGGTAAACGTAATTAAAACAATTGGATAAGCAAGTGCTGACCTGATTTTAGATTTAATCTCAGCCTCTCTTTCATAATACTCAGATAATCTCTTTAAGATATAATCCAAAACCCCTCCAACTTCTCCGCTGGTTATCATGTGGACAAAAAGAGGAGGGAAGACATCAGGATGTTCCTCTAGTGCCTGAGAAAAGGAGTATCCTTTATCTATATCTCCCCTCACCTTTGCCAGGGCAATCTTTAGCTTTTTATTTTCGATCTGTCTTCCAACAATCTCTATAGCCTTAGTTAAACTAATCCCTGCCTCAACGCCACTATATAATTGCCAACTCAAGAAGGATAAATCTCTTGAACTAACCTTTAATGGACTGAATATCTTTTTACCGAATAAAGAAATATTTTTAGGTAATAGTCCTTTTTCACTAAAATCAATTAGAAAATGATTAGTGGCATCTAATCTTTTTCTTAAATCTTTTGGGTCATCTGCATCAATAATCCCCTTGATTAGATTACCTTGTCGATCCCTTGCCTTGTAGGTATACTTTTTCATATCACAGTGTCCTTTTATTGAAGATCTACCTTTGCTTATACCTTAATTACCCTTAAGAATTCATCAACAGAGCTAATACCTTTTTTAACTTTAATAATTCCATCCTCTAAAAGGGTTGTCATCCCCTCTTTCCTGGCTTTTTTACGAATTATATCGGTTGAACTATTAGAGTGAATTAGTTGGCGAATGTTTTCACTTAAAATCATTAACTCAAAAACTCCGATTCTACCTTTATACCCCATATGATTACATTCATCACATCCAGTTGGGTTGGGTTTGAAGATAATATCTTCCTTCATATCTTCATCCTGAAGATTAAGAGATAGTATCTCCTGTTTAGTTATCTTTACCGGTTGACGGCAGCGAGGACAAAGTTTTCTTAATAATCTTTGAGCCAGACAGGCTGTTACAGAACTTGCAACCAAATATGGAGGAATTCCGATATCTATTAGACGTGTAACAACGCCAGGGGCATCATTTGTATGAAGAGTGCTGAGGACTAAGTGGCCAGTTAAGGCCGCCCTGATTGAAACCTCAGCAGTTTCAAGGTCTCTCATCTCTCCAATCATGATAACATCAGGATCTTGTCTTACCACACTTCTTAAAATACTGGCAAATGTTACACCTGCCTTCTGATTTATAGGTATCTGATTTATGCCTGCAAGACTGTATTCTACTGGGTCTTCTATAGAAATAATGTTTTTTTCAGGAGAGTTTATCCTTTGTAAAATTGTATAAAGAGTAGTAGTTTTGCCACTACCAGTTGGACCTGTAACCAAGATCATCCCATAGGGAGTTTGAATCAATTCCTGGAGATTTTTTAAAACCATTGTCTCAAGTCCTAAAGATTCAAGCTGAGTGAATGCCCGTCCCTTATCTAAGAGTCTCATTATTACCATCTCTCCAAAAAGGGTAGGGGATGTTGATACCCGGACATCAATATCTCTATTTTCTGTCTTTATCTTAATTCTTCCATCTTGCGGTATCCTTTTATCTGCAATATCCATATTTCCCATAACCTTTATTCTACTTACTAATAAAGCATGAAAATACTTGGGAATTTTCATTGCTTCTTTGAGTACCCCATCTATTCTAAATCTTACTCTTACCCTGTCTTCTTCTGGCCCAATATGGATATCGCTAGCTCCAGACTTGACTGCCTGGACTAATATGGTATTAACTAATTTTATAATAGGGGCTTGTTCCTCTAAAGATAAAATGGGATCTGTGTTTTTTTCTTTCTCAACCGTTTCCTCAGTCTCTACACTTATGTCATCTTTTGTTACATCAGCTAAGGCATCAGCTAAGGAGGTAGTAGAGACATAATTTTTATCAATAGTTACTTTAATGTCATTTTCTTTAGCAAATATAGGTTGTATCTTACAGCCAGTTAATTTACTTAAATCATCTATAGTGAACACATCAATTGGATCGAACATAGCGATAATAAGTATATTGTTGTTAAGGGAGATAGGGATTGATATGTAAAGTCTTGCCTTATCTTCAGATAGTTTCAACAGGGCATTTTTATCAATGCTTATTTTATTCAAATCAGTTACATAGTTGATATCTAAAAGATTACTCAAAAAAGAGAGGAGTGCATCCTCATCTATTAACTTCATATCTACTAATATCTTCCTTAAGATAATACCTGTCTTATGATGCTCAGCCAGAGCCTCTTTTAGTTGATCTCTACTGATCAATCCCTGATCTACAAGTTTTGCCCCAATATTTTTTCTAACAAACTTTGGCATAATAAACCTTTTAAATTAATTCAAAATGCTGAATGATGGTAAATATTCAGCAAACCCTCTTTTTTAAAATATTTTTTCACCACAAAGAGCACAAAGAACACAAAGAATTACTTATTTTTATTATTTGTTCTTTTTCTCTTTGTGCTCTTTGTGGTTCATTATTTTTTAGGTTAACTTATTATAAAATCGTGAATAAAAAATTTACTAAAGGGGCTACTGAATATTTACTAATGATGAAATAAAAAAACTAACTAATATATTACCGCTCTATATTCCTTCTTATTTTTTTCATATTGATTTTTTATCCTTTTTATATCATCTTTAAATGCCTCAATTTTTTCATCATTAAGGATATGAGGTGTAATAAAAATAATAACTTCATCAGCAGAGGCCTGTAATCCCCTGTGTCTAAAGAGTATTCCTAAAATTGGAATAGAACCTAAGCCTGGGACTTTATTAACTACCTCTGTTGTTTTCTCTTTGATAAGCCCCCCCAAGATAATCGTTTGTCCATCTTTTACCCTGATGGTGGCAGATGTTTCAGTTGTACTAGTGTTTGGGATACCTCCTGTAACAGAGCCTTCGCTGATTTCAGGTTTAATTTCCATAGTTATTGACTTGTCCTCCGTAATATGAGGTGTAAATTTTAGTTTTGTACCTACCTCAAGAAAATTAACCTCTTCAGCAGTAACTCCATCACTTACCTTTACAACCTTATAACCAAGTTTTTCTCCTACCATGATACTCGCCTCTTTATGATTAATCCCTAATACCTTTGGATGGGCAAGGACGTCAAAATTGGTCCTGGTTTGCAATACATCCAACAAGGCATTAATCTTGGATTTACTTATCCCTAAGCGTAGGCTTGTCTCTCGTTGACCAGCGCCTTCTCCCATCCAAATACCTTCCTGAGGAGAACTAATAATTTTATTCGCAGCATTAAAGGTAGTAAGGGCTCCTCCAGATGTTTCTTCCAGCCATGACCAGTTTATACCTAATCTTGTCTCATCGTTTAAGGTTACCTTGATGATCGCTGCTTCCACTAAAACCTGAGTAGCTGGTTTGTCTATATTGCTAATCGCCTTCTCAATACTCATGATATTATTGATACTGTCCTCTACCAGAATAGAGTTAGTCTCTATATCAACACTAATTTTGCCATTTGATGAAGCAAATGGTTCGATTATACTTTTTAAACTATTAGCATCGCTATATTTAATTGGAAAGATACGAACTCCATTTTCCTGGATCTTACTTCCCACCTGATCATCTTGAACATCAAACCTGTTAATAAATTTAGTTACCTTTACCATATTTTCTGGAGTATCTTTAACTATAATTGTTTTTGTATTCTCATTAACTACTACCGTCCCTTCTTTAGAAATAATAAATTGGATATTTTCTCTAAGATTTTGTAAGTTA
>JAZDLJ010000065.1:0-6917 GCA_043802115.1 bacterium
GAGAACTTTGTCCTCCCTCTTTCTCATGATGAAGTAACCCATGGAAAAGGTTCTCTGTTGAGTAAAATGCCAGGTGATGAATGGCAGCAGTTTGCTAATTTGCGTTTACTATTTGGTTATCTATACACTCACCCTGGCAAAAAACTTTTGTTTATGGGTGGCGAATTTGGTCAACGAAGAGAATGGGATCATGAAAGTAGTTTAGAATGGCATGTTATTCAATACGGAATGCATCATGGTATTTTAAATTGGGTGCGCGATCTAAATCATTTTTATAAGAACGAGCCTGCCTTGTATGAATTAGATTGCGACCAGGAAGGGTATGACTGGGTAGATTTTAATGACTGGGAAAATAGTGTCGTAAGTTATATTAGGAGGGGAAAATCAGTTGGTGATATTTTACTTATCGTTTGTAACTTTACTCCTACTCTTCGTTATAATTATAGGATTGGTGTGCCTGTAGATGGATTTTGGAGGGAAACGTTAAATAGTGATAGTAGCATTTATGGAGGTTGTGATAAGGGTAACCTTGGAGGACAAGAAGCAAGTTATATCCCTTTTCATGGGATGCGTTATTCTCTCTCCCTGACCTTGCCTCCATTGGGGATTTTAGCGCTCAAAAAGGAAATAAGGTAAAGGGGAATTATCAAACATCTTTTAAACTCTATTAAGTTATGCTATGATTATAAGTATTCTTATTGATACGACTCTAGGATTCGTCGTTTCTTCTAGTAAATAGGGTATTTATTTGGTTCTTCTGCAATTTGTGACCAAAATAATGGAGAGAAATTTATTTATTAAATTGGAGACGCTGTCCCCAAACCCCTGGGATTTAACGCTTTTAAGGGTAATTTAGATTATAGATATAAAAAGGCAGTGCTTAAAAGTAAGCACGGCCAAATTACCCTCTCATGTTAGCACTAAGGTCGCTTCCCAGCGTTGCCCTATCTCTGCATGAGAAAGATTATAATATCACAAGGTATGCAAAAAATAAATTTAGAAAAAATCCTTTTTGCTCCTATTTAAAATTACCCTTAAAAGCGATAAATCCTAGGAGGTTTGGAGGACAGAGTCAACCAAGCTAAATTGAAATAATAAATACAATAATTTTTTTGGTCACACATTGCAGAAGAGGTATTTATTATGGAATGATGACTATCAATGTCGAGCTATTAGTACGGATAATTAAATTAACGAATAAAAAATATAAGCCATTTTAAATGATAGATTTGCACACTCATTCGTTTTTAAGCGACGGTGAATTGATTCCGTCCGAATTAATCAGAAGAGCCGAGGTTAAAGGATATAAAGTCTTAGGGATAACTGATCATGTTGATACATCTAACTTAGATCTAATTGTTCCTGGATTAATAAAGGTTTGTGATCGGATATCTAAGGCTCAAAGTATTAAGGTAATTCCCGGGGTAGAAGTTACTCATGTCCCGCCGCAATTAATTCCTGATTTAGTTAAAGAAGCGCGGAGCTTAGGCGCACGTTTAGTCGTAGTTCATGGGGAAACATTAGTAGAACCTGTTGCTCCTGGAACTAATGCGGCTGCCCTAGACTGTGAGATTGATATATTAGCTCATCCAGGGCTTCTTACCAAAGAAGAGGCATTAATGGCAAAAGAAAGATGCATATTATTGGAAATATCTGCTCGCAAAGGACATTCCTTGACTAATGGTCATGTAGCTAAAGTAGCAATGGAGGTCGGAGCACAATTAGTCTTAGATACAGATAGTCATAATGAGGATGATTTAATTAGTAGAGATATGGCAGAAAAGATATTAAAAGGAGCAGGCTTGCAAGAGGCTGATATATCTAAGATTTTTGGTAACGCGTATAAGCTTGCGGATAGAATTTTATCAACAACATTTTGTTGAAAAATCCTTCTGGAGGGCGATGATTTAATTTAAGGAGGGAAATTGTGGCCAGTTATCTGTCTAGAAAAAAAGAATTAAAAGAGCCTGATGAGTTTCAAGACGTTGTTATGCATATTGTAGCATGGATAAAAAAGGAGAAAAAAAAATTAATAAGTTTATTATTAATCTCAACTCTGGGAGTAGCAATAGGGCTTGGGCTTTTTTATTATCTTAATGACAAAAAAGAGAAGGCCATCTTACTCGAGGCAGAGGCCCTGGAAAATTATTATTCTGCATTGAAGGGTAGTGATAATAATCAACAAGAGGAAAAAGTTGTTCAAACTAAAACGGCAGAAGAGAAATATAAAAAAGCCCTTGAGTTATTTAGTAAAGAGATTGATACATATACTTGGACTGACTGTGGGAAAAGGGCTTTATATTATATAGGTAGTTGTTATTACTATCTTAAAGATTACTCTCCGGCAGAGAAATATTATCTGGAATATCTAAAAAAATATCCTAAAGATGGACTTTTTTCAAGAGCTGCTTTAAGAGATCTGGGTTATCTGTTTGAGGGTCAAAAAAAATATGATGAGGCATTAGTGTATTATCAAAAAATACTTACCTTTTATCCTCGTAAGATGGAAAATGATCAAGTTTATCTTGATCTGGGGAGGTGCTATGATGCCTTAAATAAAACAAAAGAGGCTAAAGAGGTATATGAAAAAGCTATTGCTGAATTTCCTGAGACATCATGGAAGGGAGAAATTGACAAGAAATTAGAAAATTTAAAAAGGAAGGAAGTATGTAATTAGTCGATGTTTAAAATAGACCTAAATAACATAGATTTCTCTCGTAATAAAAGGACAATACTACTTATTTGTTTCTTGGTTATTAGTTTTCCTTTATTAATGTATTTTATGTTTCTTAGACCAAGAAGTGAACTTTTACAACTCAGAAAGGCTATTAAGGAAAGAGAAAAAAATTTAAAAGAGATACAGGAGTTACGAGATGAGAATTCAAGTCTACAAGAAGGTAAAAATCTTTTAAATGAGAGAATAACTACTCAGGGGAAAAATTTTAAACTTTCAAGTTTTATGGAATCTAAGATAAGCTCGTTAGAAGTTGAAAATAAGATTACACCGCATGAAGAAAAATTAAATGATAAGTATGAATTAGCCATATTAGAGATATCCTTTAAAAAAATACCGTTAGAAAAATTAGTAAGATTTATCTATGAATGCGAGACTAATCAATATCCCTTGTGGGTAGATAGATTAAATCTAAGTAAGAATGGTGATGGTGGAGGTCTAATGGACGTAAGTATGAGTATAGTAACTTTTGAGATGCAATCCTAGATTAGCGCCGTGATAGTGTCATTGACACCCACGTAGATATTTTACTAACCTAAAAGTATCATTTTAACCCGTTCACAGTATAAATTAATAGACATCTTTCCAAAATAAATGTTGTCTTCTTACGCCCTGCAAGATTATTTTGGAAAGATGTCTAATAAGGATTTATGGTGATTATTTAAATTAAGAAAGGAGAAAACTGATGTTAGATATCCAGGATATCTTGAAAGTCTTACCACATCGCTATCCTCTTTTGCTTGTAGATAAGGTTATAGAATTAGGGGAGAATAAGATAGTTGCCATTAAAAATGTAACCTTTAATGAGCCTTTTTTTCAGGGACATTTTCCTGGCACACCAATAATGCCTGGGGTATTAATTATCGAAGCTATGGCACAGGCAGGGGCGATATTATACATTAAAACGTCTGGGATAGATGAGAGTAAAGAGAAACTTATATATTTTATGGGTATTGATAAGGCTAAATTTAGGAGACCTGTAATTCCTGGAGATCAATTAAGGATAGAAGTAGAATTTATGAGGAAACATAGCCGGGCCTCAAAGTTATGCGCAAAAGCCTTTGTTGAAAATAAAATAGTGGCCGAAGGAGAATTGCTGGCTTCTATCCAGGTTAAAGAGATACTTTAAACGGGTAATTTTGAGACTTTTTTTTGTTAATTTCGTAACAAAGAGGGTGAATCACCGATTCACCCATGTAAATATTTTACTAACCTAAAAGTATCATTTTAATCCGTTCGCAGTATAACCAATATAGAGCGATCTGGTTCATCATAGGATTTGAAAGGAAAGAGAAAATGATTCATAATACTGCAGTGATTGATCAAAAAGCAAAGATATCAGAGGGCGTAGAGATTGGCCCTTATGCTATCATAGAGGAAGCTGAAATCAATAAAGGATGTATTATTGGCGCTAATGCCTTTATTGGTCAAAATACAGTTCTTAAAGAAAATTGTCAGATATATCCTCATGCGGTTATAGGTACACCTCCTCAGGATCTAAAATATAAAGGTGAAAAAACATATTTAAGGGTTGGAAAAGGAACAGTAATTCGTGAATTTGCTAATGTTAATAGGGGTACTACCCATACTGGGGAGACTACTATTGGTGATAATGTTTTTATAATGGCCTATTCTCACGTTGCTCACGATTGTAGGATAGGAAATAATGTTATTCTAGCTAATGCAGCAACTTTAGCTGGACACATCATTATTGAAGATTATGCGATTATTGGTGGATTAACAGCTATCCATCAGTTTGTTAGGGTAGGCAAGTATGCTTTGGTTGGAGGAGGGTCTGGTATACCAAAAGATATCTTACCCTATGCAAAAGTATCAGGTAATAGAGCTAATGTCTATGGAATTAACAGCATAGGTTTAAAAAGACATGATGTTGATATGGATGTTATTCATGAAATTAAAAAGTTTTTTAAACTTTTTTTTCATTCAGGGCTTAATACTACTCAAGCCTTAGAAAAGATCAATGTTGAAGTTGGGCAGATAGAAGAGGTTAAATATCTTATAGCTTTTATCAAAAACTCAGAACGAGGGGTCTTAAAATAAAATAACATATGGAAAAACTCAGGGTGGGTGTTGTTGGAGTCGGGCACTTGGGAGAACATCATGCCCGAATCTATCATGAACTGGAGAATATAGAGCTATGTGGTGTCGTAGATATAAATGAAGATAGAGCTAAAGAGATAGCCCTGATCTATAAGTGTGCTTATTTTAAGAATTATTTTGATCTCTATAATAAGGTTGATGCAGTTAGTATAGTTGTCCCAACTACTTTACATTATCAGGTAGCGGAAGATTTTTTAAGGAAGGGGAAAGATGTCCTAATTGAGAAGCCGATTACCTCTGACCTTAGCCAGGCAGATAAGTTAGTAGATATTCAGGAATCTAAAAAACTAATAATTCAGATCGGCCATTTGGAGAGATTTAACGCTGCGGTAGTGGCCTTAAATAGTTTAATAGATAGCCCAAGATTTATTGAATCGAATCGAATAGGACATTTTGTTGGTCGAGCTACTGACGTAGATGTGATCCTGGATCTAATGATTCATGACATAGATATAATATTAAGTATTGTTAAATCTCCGGTAAAAGATATTAAAGCAATAGGGATACCTATAATTTCTTCTCATATAGATATTGCCAATTGCCGTCTGGAATTTGAAAATGGATGCACAGCTAATGTTACTTCTAGCAGGGTTTCTTTGAAAAAGGAAAGAAAGATTCGTATCTTTCAGAAAGATTCATATCTTTCTTTAGATTATGCTAAACCAGAGTTACGAAGGAGTAGGCTTATTCGGGATAATAGGTCGAGATTTATAGATTTCCCTTTTAAGGTTACTAATGAAAAGATAAAGATAGATAAGGTAGAGCCTTTAAAAGCAGAATTAGAGGCATTTGTTAAGACGGTAAGATGTAGAGAGAAGCCGTTGGTTTCAGCGATGGAAGGTAGAGATGCCTTATCTGTTGCGCTAAAGATAAAAGAAAAAATAACATTAGGGTAGTTATGAGGGGGAGCAGTCAAAGGATATTTCCATAGATAATCTTGTAGCAATTATAGCTTCGAAGGACTTTTTTTACGTAAAGACGAGTTTCTTTGTAGGGGATTTTTTCTACAAACATATCTATAGGTGTTTGCGGATCTTGTTTACGCCATTTATCAACTGCGTGGGGGCCTGCATTAAAACTTGCTACTGCTAAAAATTTATTACCATTGAACCTTTTTAAGAGGGCGCTAACATAATAGCATCCCATTTTAATATTTGTTGTAACCTGATAAAGATGATCAGGGTCATAATTGCTATGTTTAACTTTTTTGGATAAATGGTTTCCAGTACTTGGCATAATCTGCATTACTCCCCTTGCACCAGCAAAAGATAAGGCTAAGGGAGAAAAACGACTTTCTTCACGCATAATCGCCAGGATAAGAAAAAGGTCTACTTTATAAAGATCAGCATATTGTTTTATTATACTGTAGTATGCTAATGGGTAACCAAGTTCAAGGAGATTTCTATTAGTAGATTTGTTAATCTTCCCATCTTTAATAAATTTATCAATAATCGAAATACTTTTACTATAATAATCCATTTGATTAAATAAATTACTTATTTTAATTATGTCCTTAATGTTTTTAGGGTAATTATCGAGGGCAAATTTTAACTCATCCTGAGCCAATGGAAGTAACCCTAATAAAAAAAGTTTTTGGGCTTTAAGTAGACTTTTTGATAATCCCTTAATCGCTATTCCATTAATACTATCAGTAAGTCCTGGATATTCTACCCCTTCTTCACTTTTATCAATTTTACTAAGAATTTCATCTGTAGATATACCTATTGATGATTTTACGATTTTTTTTTCAGGGTGTAAGAGATTGAAGACAATTTCTTTTTCATCTGGTAAGCTATCAAGGTTTTTTTTAGCTAGTATGGCATAGTAACTAAAAGGAAAAACATCGAGTATTTGCTGATAGAGTAGTACAGAGCCTTCCCAATTATTTAATTTTTCAGATGATTGTGCCTGCCAATATAGTGAACCAGCAGCGTAAGGAGAGGTTAGACATCGTTGATAGATGGTTTGTAAATTTACAAAGGCGCTACTAAAATTACCTAACTTGAAATTAATGATTCCATTTAGCCAGAGAGAGTTTTCAATGAGGTCGTTATCTTTAGAC
>JAZDLJ010000080.1:0-3192 GCA_043802115.1 bacterium
GTAAAATTGCCTCTGTTTGAGCGGAGCGAGTTAGGCAATTTAGGGAAGCAAGCTTAGAAAATTCAAAAAGACTACTCTAATGAACGAAACAAAGATTTTTGTCTTCTCATCTGCAAGATTATTTTGGAAAGATGTCTAATAAAGAATGCGAGTTTTACTTCATTCTCTGATTTACGTAATGCCTTTTCATCTGCAGATCAGATTGGAAATTTAACGGTGTTTAATATTGGTGGAAACAAGGTAAGACTTGTTACTGCTATTCATTATAATCGGCAGAAGGTCTATATTCGCGCGGTACTTACACATCAAGAATATAATAAAAATAAATGGAAGGAATAACGTATGTCAAACTATAAGATAAAAAAAGTAGTAGATGTTTGGCCTATAATCTCAAAGGTTGTTTTTGTCCCTCATACAGAGCAAGAATATGATCAGCTAGTAGCTTTACTTGACAAATTGATTGATGAGGTAGGAGAAAATGAAACCCATCCATTAGCATCTTTAATGGATTTACTTGGTACACTTATTGAGAAGTACGAAACGGAACATATACCCGAATTTAATGGTAATCAATCAGAAAAACCTATATTAGTTTGAAAAGAAGGAGGAGAAACAATGGCTATTGATAAAGAATTATTAGATATCCTTGCCTGTCCAAAATGTAAGGGTGATATTTACTTAACAACCGAAGGTGATGGGCTCATCTGCGATGCCTGCAAACTAAAATATCCAATTCGGGATGATATCCCGGTGATGTTGATTGATGAGACGATTAAATTAAGTCAGAACTAATTTTTAACCTCTCAACTTTTTTTTTCATGCTTCCTGTCTCTGCAACTATAATTACCTATAACGAAGAAGAAAATATCTCAGCATGTTTAGAGAGTATAAGATGGGTGGATGAGATATTAGTAGTGGATTCATTTAGTAACGACAAGACAATAGAGATATGTGAAGGGTTTGGCTGTAAGGTCTATAGACATAAATGGTTAGGATATGGTAAACAGAAAAATCTAGCAATAAATAGGGCAAAGAATGAATGGATATTGAGCCTTGATGCGGATGAAAGAATTTCGCCTGAATTACAAAGAGAGATTAAATGTTTAATACAAAAATGCCCAGAGAAAGATGGCTATTATATCCCTCGTAAGGCATTCTTCTCAGGGAAATGGATTAGACATTGTGGTTGGTATCCTGATTACAATCTTCGTTTGTTTAATAGACATAAGGGAAAGTTTAAAGAACGAGCAGTTCATGAGTGTGTTGAACTAAATGGCGAAGTTGGTTACTTGAAGGGCAATATTGAGCACTATACTTATAAAAGTATAAGTGATTTTTTAGAACGCCTGGATAGGTATTCTTCCTTGGCCGCAGAGGAGATGTTTAAAGGAGGGACAGAGTTTAAGGGCTCTCAATTAGTTTTCAGGCCAATTTTTAATTTTTTCAAGATGTATATCCTTAAACTTGGGTTTCTGGATGGGTATGATGGATTCCTTTTGTCAGTGCTTTATTCTTATTATGTGTTTGTTAAGTATTGTAAGTTGCAAGAGAGATAAAGTAGTTTTTTTACTTTATCTCTCTTGCAACTCTTTGGTTTACAGAGACTGGAAGAAGATAAGATAGAAGTGATAGACCTTTTAGAGAGCTTTAGAGAGACGAAAAGACCCTATAAAAATTATATATCCGTAAGATTTGACCAACATTGGTCAGATAAAGGACATGATGTGGTAGCTAGGGAAATATTGACAGATATCAGGAAAAGAATAGCAAGGGAATAATGTTTTGGCAAAATGAACAGTAATGATAAACGAAATATCTCTAAGAAAAATTAAAAAGATCCTCATCATTAAGCTTCGCAAAATAGGTGATGTCTTATTAACCACCCCCACAATCAAGGCATTTAGAGTCCAATTTCCTCAAGCCCATATCGCAGCTCTAGTTAATAGCGGCACAGAAGAAGTACTCACTGATAATCCCCTTTTAGATGAGGTCATAGTTTTTGATCGTAACTGGAAAAGTCTCCCTTTTTTAACTAAGATTAAACGACAATGTCGCTTTGTCCTTGATATCCGAAAAAAGGATTTTGACCTGGTTCTTGACCTAACAGGAGGAGATCGGCCGGCTATTATCTCTTTTTTAAGCGGCGCTAAATATAGAGTGGTACATGATCCTGGGAAAAGCGGTTTTTTTGGTAAAAGATGGTTATACAATCATCTTGTTAAATCTATGGATAGTCAACGTAAGCATATGGTTGAGTATAACCTGGATGCGGTGAGATATTTAGGAATTGCTCCTAAAGATAAAAAGGTAGATATCTTTGTCCCGCCTTCTATCCAAGTGAAAGTTGATAGCCTGCTTTCTAGTAAAGTAGACATAGCTAAAGATTTATTAGTCCAAGTCCATCCAACGTCTGATTGGTTGTTTAAGTGTTGGCGAGATGAGTATGTGGCCGAGATTATAGATTATTTTAGCGCTCAGTATGGAGCAAAGATAATCATCACCAGTAGCCCAGCCCAGAAAGAACTGGATAAGATAGAGAATATTTTAAGATATGTTAGAACCAAGGATATTATTTGCCTGGCTGGAAAGACAACTCTAAAGGAATTAGCTGCGGTTAGTAGGAGGTGTAAGCTCTTTTTTGGGGTTGACACAGCGGCAATGCACATTGCTGCTGCGACGGGGACAACTTCCATCGTCCTATTTGGGCCATCTGGAGAATTTCATTGGGGACCATGGGGAGAAGATCATATAGTGATAACCTCAGATCCAGCCTGCCGACCTTGTGGTAAAGATGGATGTAATGGGAGTAAATATAGTAAGTGTCTTGATATAATTACCCCTGAGAGGGTTAGAGCGGCTATTGATGAAAAGATTGAAACTGAGTATTTTTAAGCCTTCTTCATTTGTCAGTTTTTATGGTTCTTCTGCAATTTGTGACCAAAATAATGGAGAGAAATTTATTTATTAAATTGGGGACGCTGTCCCCAAAATTTTTCGACCTGTACGATTAGAGTTCACAACTCACTATATTAAGGATAGACTTATCCTAAGAACCTTATTGATTTCCTGAAAGGAAATATCATACTAGCCCAGGGTAAGCGAAGCGCAACCCTGGGAGCAGTAAAAAAACAAATAGCACTCTGAAGGAGTGCTTCATCTATAATAATATGATGAGCTTATTATAATTTATGA
>JAZDLJ010000086.1:0-3379 GCA_043802115.1 bacterium
AATCGTCCCTACGGGACTCTCTTGTTTTTGATGCCTTATTAACCCAGCAATAAATTGCTGGGCTATTTTCAATTGTCCCTTCGGGACATTACAATGTCTGTTTAAAACTATCGGTTGACCACACACTTTTTGAGAAGTTACATAAAGGTATTGAAACACAAAGTTTTTTAAGATTTTTTTTGTTTTTTCCTTTGTGCCTCTGCTACTTTGTGCCTTAACAGTTAGTTACAAAATTAACCTGCATTATTTTAGAAAAACCTAAGTTGGAGTAGTATATTAACTTCCTTTTTCAATTGGTACAGATATTTCATTTACCATGTCACAGGAAATTGTCACAGTATGTCACAGTAGAACATAATGCTTTGTCGGATCAGTAGTGTTTTGATATCCTGAGCCTGCTCAAGGCTTAGGGCTGTACATTTACCGCAACTTAATAACCAAATTCTTTCCTAAAACAGTTGCTATCCGTTCCAAGGTATCTACAGAAACATTTTCACGACCGCTTTCAATCCTGGAAACATACTGTTGAATTACTCCAAGCCTCTTAGCTACCTCCTTTTGAGTATATCCCAACTTCATCCGTATACCTCTAATCTCTTGAGCAAGTCGCATCCTTTCTGTTGGTATCTCTGCTTCCTGAGCTTCCCTTACTTTAATCCCCTGCTCTCTCAATTGCTCATGAACCCACTCGTAAATCGTCTGCCAGAAAACAACTCGATCCTTAAGCCACTGATCTTTTCTAATTCGTTTCTTTATACTTGGCCATTTCTTACAAAAAGAGACCTTATCAACAAAACTAAAAGCCAGCTTAGGATCATTAACCCGAGAAAATAATTTTTCTGCATAGATGTCAAACTTAGAGTGATTGACATCTCTCAAAATCTTTTTTACCTCGTTTCCCTTAAGGGTGCTATCCCACAACCAATTAATCTTCATCCGCTTATACCTCAAAGCAGCTTTTCTGGCAATCTCTTTAAAAGTTCTTCATCCAAATGTTTTATTACCTTCCCAGTATCAACCCCTGGAACTAAATTTAAAAGCTCAACCTTTAAATCCATTCGATTAAAACCTCTGTACCAAGCGATAAGCCCCTCTGCCTTATCATATGTAAGATACTCAAAGAAAAAATCTGATAATGGCTGATGATTTTCTGATAAGTAATAGAGATCGTATAAATCCTTTATACTCTGCCGTCCAGCGTGGATTACCCTCCCTGTACTATCTTGCTTCTTAATCCTTCCTATAGCCGCATATATTTTTCTGCAATAAATATCCTCCATAGAATGCAGGCCATTCTTTATCCCTTTAATATTCTTTTCAAAGTCCTGAACAAAGTCCATTTTTAAAACACATTCATTTTTCAGCTCTAAAAAATAGACCTTCATAGGGATTAATTTAGGATCAGCTTGCTCAGCCTCAAGTTTAAAAATAAAACCAGTCTCTTTGGCCACAAACTCCATTATAATATCTGGTTCATCTCTTCTATACCCTTGAGTAAAAAAATCTAAGTCCTCTGAAAACCTGTGATTAAAATAAAAAGATAGAGCGGTACCCCCAGTTAAATAGTAATCTTTAAATCTCTTAGTTACAAGAGATGTTATTTTCTTCTGTTCATTTTTAATATAGGAAATTTTATGATTATGCATGATCAATTTAATTGTACTACTCATACGTAGTATCTGTCAATTTAAAAAAATCTACACAGCGATTCAGAAGATAGTCAGAGAATAAAATATTGCTTTAAGCAGGCAGTGGCCGATTTGAGGCTAAGAAACAGTTGTCCCCTTTTTCGATCTTTTTAACTTTTTTTGAGATAAGGATCGAAATGTCTTTTAAATTTTGATATCTTGTTTATCCTCTTGCATTACCATCCTTAATGGTCTTCTAATGTGTTATCCTGATTTTAGGAGCAGGCGATTCTCCTCTTAAGTTTTAACCATAACGTATCTGAATTCTCTCCCCTAATAATTCTTCTAATATTTGAAAATCGAATACGTTATGCCGCAACTCTCCTAACATAAATTTCCAAAGATGCTTTATAGTCTCTTTGGCTACTAATAATGATTGGAAGAACGAACTAAGCTCAAAGAGTTGATTAATCATGTGGGCTATCTGGAGGCATTGATAATAATTTTTTGTCGCCTTCATTGAACTTCTTGAATATTTATGAGTTAGTCCATATCCATTATTTTTTTGAATATTGAACCCTTCGTTTTCTATCTTCCAACGCATACGTCCTGATGCGGTCATCTCTAATATATTATAATAATCAACCAGTAAACTACTTATATAAACAAACCTTATCTTTTCTTGTCCCACTTCTTCTACACATTCAAACCAGTTTAAATTAAACCCACAATAATCAATCGCATTGATCCATCTATAAATATGATAAATTTCTTTCCCCGGTCGACTTGTTACATCACTACGAATATTTTGTTCTGTAATCTTTTGTAAACATAATACTTCTTCCCATACCGATCGAAGATTCCCATCTTTTAAAGTTACTACCCATTCCCATCCATATCTCTCACATGTTTCAAAAAAAGTCTTGTTAGGATAAAGGGCATCCGCTATAATGCATATAGGTAGTCTAGGATAATCTTTCTTTAATTTTTCTGCTAATCGAACAAATGCCTTTTGTTCACAATCTTGTTTATCGAAATCCCCCTCGGGATTCTCAATCCATTCTGTTCCTATTGAAATACAAAAACCATTCTCACTTACTAGCTTTGCCTCTAGGACATTGTGAAAGTATGTTACCTTTCCATTTTTAGAAGTACGCGTTAAACAATGCTCACAATGCCCTTTTTCTACATTCATTATGTGGCTTCCATCTACTACGATCCTATAATACTTACCTAAAAATCGATACTTGTAAAAAACTTTCTTCTCTATTAATCCCCTTACCATTTCTGTCTTTAACTTTTCTAATTCGTCTTCTTTTATTTGTTTCATTATTTCATTTACCGTATCCATATGAGCTAGTCTAACTTTAAATATCCTTTCAAAATTCTTCTTAAACGTTTCTTCCTTACGTTCGTTATTAAAAGCATTCCGAGACCCCTCCTTAAATATAAACATGGCTATACTAGCCACAACTAATTCCACTAATTCATAATCTCGTTTTTGACGATAATCTTCTATCTCTCTTATCCTCTCAAATAAATCAGGGAAATAATGCAGTATCGTCTTATATAGCCTAAAAACTATATTTAGCGATTCAGAACGTAGAAAAAAATAATCCTAATAATTTCAAGAGATAACCCAAAAAATTGCCTGAGATTAGCCCGAAAAATACTCAAAAAGCTTTTCTTTACTCCCAATTAACTTATTGAAATATTTAACAAAAGTAATTAAAATACTGTGGATAAAATAG
>JAZDLJ010000125.1:0-17498 GCA_043802115.1 bacterium
TGCAATGCCTATTGAGACTGATACATGAAACCCCCAAGGAAAACTCAATCCTCTTATTCTCGACAATAATTGTTCTCCTGATTGTAGGGCATATTCTCTATTCCGATTGGGTAACAATACAACAAATTCATCCCCTCCATACCTTATACCTCTTTGAGGATGTAGTTCTTTAATTACATCACCTAGTTTCTTTAGGGCAGTATCTCCAGCATTGTGTCCATAGGAATCGTTAATATATTTAAAATTGTCAGCATCCACTATCATTATTGAAAAAAGTTCTTTTAAGTTTTTTTGATCATATTCTTGTAGATATCTACGATTATATAGACCAGTTAAGGCATCAGTATAGGCAATACTAGTAATAAACCTTTCCAAAATAATCAATGATGGACAGTTATTACATTGGATAGGTAAATTAGATATGTACATGCTTTCTACCTTATAATTTGGAACGGGGATAAGATAGTTTTTTATTTTATCCCCGTTCCAAATTATCTGTTTGAAAATTAAGCTTCAATCCGACAAGTAATATCTTTAAAAATATTATCTTATACTTGTGATAAGTATTCAAACAATACTAATCGTCAAAAGTTATAAGACAATTTACTATAATTGTCAAGTTTTTTCCAGCAATTCTGATTTTGACTTATTTGTTGATGTGTCTCCAAAATTTGCTTCATTCGTAGAGTAGTTTTTTTTAATTTTCTAAGCTTGCTTCCCTAAATTGCCTAACTCGCTTCGCTCAAACAGAGGCAATTTTACGGGAAGTTGCGCTAAGAAAATTTACAAAAAGCCTACTAAATACTCGCTCAGCAAAATGTTGGAGGCACATCTTACTTAAAAAAACTCAAAATTAGAATTGCTGAGTTTTTTCACTTTACAAAAAGTCCGATTCCTTATGAACCAATACAATCATAATCATAAAATAATTACTACAACTTGAAATATCCCAATGATAAAACCTAATATTCCCCCGTATATCTCAATTGCCTTTAATTCCTTTGATGATATATTTAGAATTATCTCTTCCAATTTTGGGAGACTAAATTGTTTAATCCTCTCCGTAACTAATTCTTCTACATTGATAGACCTTTCAAAATCAGCAGCTAATTTTTCAGCTAATTCTGGCAATAAATCTATAATTTCAATAAATATAACCTCTTTTATCTTATTTCTCATCTCTGGATTAACAAAGGTTTTTATTAGAGGATTAAAGGCAAATAACCTCTGATTAATAAATTCCTCAAGCTTATTGTCTATAATCACTTCAAATGACTTATCAATCTTACTTTCCCTGATAACCTTAATCATATCATTATGGGATACTAAATGGCCAGCAACAGTCTTGCCTATACTAACAGCTATTTCATCCCTTCGTTTTGGTATTAATCCTTGTATCTTAATTGGACCAAGGCTTATTGGTTTATATGGTCTAAAAATCATTTTAACAGCTAAATAATTAGTAAACCAGCCAATCAGAGCGCTGATAAAGGGGATAAAGATCAATTTATAAGACATATTCACTCCTTATGTTGATTATAATGTTTTTTTTCTTGCCTTTAAACAAACAATAAACTATAATTTATCTTTTTAGAACTTAAAGGAGGGTTTAATATGTTCTTTGGTAATTTTGGAATAGCTGAATTAATCGTCATATTAGCGATTGTAATCCTTCTTTTTGGGCGTAGGCTACCTGACATTGGGAGTGGTTTAGGAAAAGCTATAAGTAATTTTAAAAGATCATATAATGCGCCTCCCGAGGTTGAACAAGGCAATTCAAAAAAGGATGAAGAGAAGGGGAAGGAATCTCTTTAGCTCATTTCATACCTTCTTCATCTAAGGCTTTAAAAATATCAGTCTTAACTTTTTCCAAATCAGCTTCAATTGTACATCCTGCAGCATTATTATGACCACCACCGTTAAACTTAAGGGCAACATTTGCTACATTTAGTTTACCTTTCGATCTGAGGCTTACTTTATACCCTTTCACTTCTTCTCTAAAAAGAATAGCTACTTCTATTCCTCTAATGGAACGCGGATAATTAACAAATTCTTCCGTATCTAATAAAGAGTGATTGGTTTGCTGAGCCATCTTTTTATTTATTACCATCCAGGCTTTTCGTCCGTCGGAGCTCACTTCCAAATTATGCAAGGCCTTCCCTAATAGCTTTAACCTACCATATGAAACTGTTTCATGAATCTGAGTGGCTACAATATCTGGCTTAACATCGTAAGCAAGGAGTTTACTTGTAATAAAAAGGGATTTAGGAGTAGTATTAGCATATCTAAAGGAACCTGTATCTGTAAAAATTCCTACATAAAGATTTGTAGCTATATCTTTATCAAATAGTTTGCTATTAACTTCTTCAATTAATTCATATATTATTTCTGCGGTAGCAGAAGCCTCTGGGCAGACCAGGTTTTGATCACCATAATAATTATTACTGAAATGGTGATCAATATTTATGATCAGGATTGAATCTCTAACCTTGTCAATATCTGCCTGTATCCTCTTTATATCACCGCAATCAAGGATTATAGCTACATATGATTTATAATCTGAGATATATTCTTGATTTTTTATTAAATCAACCCCTGGTAAGAATTTATATAGACCAGGGATACCCTCTTTTCCGAGAACAACGACCTCCTTATTCATCTTTTTTAGGGCCATAGCTAACGCTATTTCAGAGCCAAGAGAATCTCCGTCTGGATTAACATGGGAGGTAATTAAAAAATTTTGATATTGCTTAAGTGTTTGGATTATCGGGTTCATTATTTTTTATTTTTTGAAGTAATTCTGAAATATGAGATCCATATTCTATGGAGTCATCAAGTATAAATTCTAATTCAGGGATATTTCTTAGCCTCAACCTACTACCTAATACTTTTCGAATAAAACCCTTAGCATTATTTAAACCAGCAAGTGTACTAGTTTTTTTTTGTTCATCTCCTAAAACGCTTATGTAAATCTTAGCGTGTTTAAGGTCATCGCTTAAATATATATGTGTAATTACAGCATCTTTTACCCTTGGATCTTTTATATCCAAAATTAGAATATTGCTTATTTCTTTATGAATCAACTCAGCTACACGTTCCGATCTTTTATATGTATGACTTTTATGCACTTCCTCATCACCTATCTTTACAATCCTCGTTTTACTTCTTTTAATGTAAAGGCTTCAATGATATCACCCTGCTTAATATCATTAAACTTTTCAAGACTAATTCCACATTCAAACCCTTTTAGCACCTCTTTAACATCTTCTTTAAACCTTCGCAGAGAATCAATTTTCCCTTCATGCACTACCTTACTGTCTCTAAGCAATCTAATATTAGATCCTCTTGAAATTTTACCTTCCTGGACAAAACATCCTGCAATAATTCCAATCTTGGAGACTGAAAAAGTCTCCCTGACCTCTATTGTACCCAATACTTCTTCTTTATAGATAGGTTCAAGAAGTCCTTCCATAGCAGCTCTTACATCAGAAATTACTTCATAAATAATTGTGTATAGTTTAATATCTACTCCTTCTTTCTCAGCTAATTCGCGCGCTTTGGACTCTGGACGGACATTAAAACCAACAATTATTGCCTGTGAAGCAACAGCTAACATTACATCAGTATCAGTGATTGTACCTACAGAAGAATGGAGAATCTTTACCTTCACCTCTTGAGACGAATTGTTTATTCTTAAGAGAGAATCTGAGACCGCTTGAATAGATCCTTGAACGTCTCCTTTTAAGATAATATTTATATCTTTAATCTTCCCCTCTTGGATCTGTTGATATAACTCTTCTAAGGAGAGTTTACTTGTCTTTCTTACCTCTTCTTCTCGTTGTTTCTCTTGCCTTGTTTCACTAATTAATCTTGCCTTTTTCTCATCAGCAACTACACTAAATATATCCCCTGCCTTGGGTACTCCTGTAAAACCTAAGATCTCAACAGGTGATGATGGGCCAGCCTCCTTAGGACTCTTGCGTTTATCATTAAACATTGCCCTTACTTTACCATAATAAAGACCACAGACAAAGGCATCTCCAACCTTCAGTGTCCCAGATTGGATTAAAACAGTGGCCACAGGACCTCGGCCTTTATCAACTTTAGCCTCTATTACTATCCCTCTAGCTGCTTTATTAGGATTAGCTTTTAATTCCAACATTTCTGCTTCTAACAGCAACATTTCAAGTAGAGTCTCTAATCCTATTTTCTTCTTTGCCGAAACCTCTACAACTATTGTCTTCCCACCCCATTCTTCTGAAACAAGATTGTATTTAGTTAGGTCTTGTTTAACTCGATCCGGGTTAGCGCCTGGTTTGTCAATTTTATTTATAGCTACTAAAATAGGTACATTAGCGGCCTTCGCATGATTAATAGCCTCTATTGTTTGGGGCATCACACTGTCATCTGCCGCCACAACCAAAACTACTAAATCAGTAACTTGAGCGCCTCTTGCCCGCATAGCTGTAAAGGCTTCATGACCAGGAGTATCAAGGAAAACTACCTTCCCCTTTTTTAATTCAACCTCGTAAGCACCAATATGTTGAGTTATCCCTCCAGCTTCACTTGCTGCAACATCAGTAGATCTAATCGCATCTAACAATGAAGTTTTCCCGTGATCTACATGCCCCATGATAGTAACAACTGGTGCCCTTGGTAATGTTTGAGAGGTCTCTTCAGCTTCTTCAAACTTCTCTTCCCCCTCAACTCTAACCTCTTTAGCCTCAAAGCCAAACTCTTTAACAATATTCATAGCCAAGCTACTATCAATAACCTGATTGACGGTCACCATAATTCCTTTTTTTATTAACTCTTGAATAATGTCAGTAGGTTTTTTTTCTATCTTTTCAGCTAATTCTTTTACAGTTATTGCTTCAGGTAAAATGATTAGAAATTTTTTTCCTTCTGCTTTTTGTTTAATTTCATCATCTTTTTTTTTCTTTCTTTCCCTTCTCAAGGCACTTTTACTTGTTCCTTCTTCGGCCTCTCCTTTTGCTTTCTTACGCTCTTTTTTATAACCCTCTCTCTTTATCTTATCCTTAACATAAACATTTTTTTTCCCTTTTATGTCCTGGACGTCCTCTTTTTCTTTTTCAGCAACCTTTTTCTTTTGAGTTAAATTTGGTAACTGAGCCGCTGGGATTACTGGCATTTCTCCAGAAAGTGTCTTTTTTATGCCTATTACACTTTCCTCATCAACAGAACTCATGTGACTTTTTACTTCTATCCCCTCTTTTTTTAACCTACTTATTAAATCCTGGACAGACATAGTTAACATTTTTGCTAGTGTATGTACTCTTATTTTTGCCATATTTGGGTTTTCACCCCCTCTTTCTTGATCAACTTTAGTTTATTTCTCTTCTGTATTTTCTAAAAATTTTTGAGCTGCTTTTATAATTATTTCAGCCTTTTTAACACCAATGCCTTCAATCTCGGTTATATCTGGTACATCTGCTTTTGCTAAACGTCTAATAGAAGCAAGTCCATTTTTAACCAAAAGGACTGCTATCTTTTCTCCTATTCCATCTACCTTTTTTAGTTCATCTTCGGCATCTCGTTGATCTGACAACATTTTTTCTTGAGTTTTTCTTACCTCAGATTCACTATTTATATCTATCTTCCATCCTGTTAGCTTTGCCGCCAATCTTACATTTTGACCTTTTTTCCCAATGCCTAAGGAAAGTTGTTTGTCTGAGACAACTACCTCCATGTTCTTGTTTTTTTGATTTATATTCACGCTAATAGGATCTGATGGACTTAATGCTCTTGTTACATAAGTAATAGAGTCATCAGACCATCTAATTATGTCTATTTTTTCTCCTCTTAATTCTCTTACTATTGATTGGACTCTAATCCCTTTCATCCCGACACATGCCCCTACCGGATCAATATCTTTATCATTCGAAAGGACTGCTATTTTTGTTTTCCCTCCAGCTTCTCTTACTATCCCTTTTATCTCGACAATCCTTTCGGATATCTCTGGAACCTCCATCTCAAATAATCTTAATACAAAATGAGGATGGGCGCGAGAGAGAATTAGTTGCTGTCCATTACCAGATTTTCGTACATTCAAGATGTATGCTCTTATTCGATCCCCTCTTTTAAAAATTTCATTAGGGATACACTCTTGAGCTTTAAGTATACCCTCAGTTTTCCCTAAGTCAATAATTATATCTTTATTCTCGTAACGGTTTACTATCCCACTAATTAATTGATCTTCACGATTCTTGTATTCTTTATAAACATTTTCTCTTTCTGCTTCTTTAACTTTTTGAATAATAATCTGTTTAGCCGTTTGGGCAGCTATTCTTCCAAAATCAACACCTTCTTGTTTTATCTCCACCTCATCGCCTACATTGAAATCAGGATTCAAATTTTTAGCTTCAGAAAGAGCAATCTCCTTTTCATTATCAAAAGGGGAATCAACAATCTTTTTAATCTTAAATAATTCTAATTCTCCATTATCTGAATCAAGATTTACCCTAAGATTATCTACATTCCCAAAACTTTTCTTAGAAACAGACAAAATAGCAGATTTTAAGGCATCTATCAGCACATCCTTTTCAATCCCCTTTTCTCTACTAACTTGATCAAGGACATGAATTAAATCACGGCCCATTATACAACCTCCTCTTTAATTTTCCTAAAATTCTACCTCTATGTTAGCTTTTTTGACATTATCAAAAGAGATAGTTACTTTTTTAGGAGTTTTTTTTGTACCTATTTCAAGAGTGACTTCATTATCTCCACAATCAATTACCCTACCACAAAATTGTCCTTCTCCTTCTACCCTCTCTATTGTTAATATCTTTATTTTCTTTCCGATAAATCGAAAAAAATCTTTTTTATTTCTCAGTGGTCTATCTAAACCTGGCGAAGATACCTCAAGTGTATATGAGCGAGCAATAATCTCATTAACATCGAGTTCTACCCCCAGCTGATTACTCACCTCCTGACAATCACCCACACTTACCCCTCCATCCAGCCTATCTATATACACCATAATCTTAAACTGACGGCCTTCTTTTTTGATATCGAGGTCAAACAATTCTAATCCCAGATATTCAACTATTGGTTTAACAACCTCTTTAATTTCTTCTTTGAGCTCTTCTTTTTTCAAGTTGTTTATTTAAGTAGCTATCCGTAAAATCGCATAGAAAATGAAACTTTTATGTGATGCAAGATTAAGTACTCTAAAAAACAAAAAGTGGGCTTCACACCCACTTAATTAAGCAGATTATTCCTGTTAAAAAGGAATTTAACATACTTTTAAAAACTTAGCAAGTAAAAAAGCTTACCGACCCTGATACTGCTCACAGGCACTGTTTGTCTTGGCAAAAAAAATCAAAACTATTGCAATGTTAACGTGATTTTGGTAAGGTATAATTAATAGATTAAGTAAAAATTTCAAAAAAGTAAGACCACCAAATGACAGAGAGTAAAACTTTATGTCATTTAGTGGTAAGGAGGCTTAGTTTGAAATATTCGAGTTTTTTTTTACCTACATTACGTCAAGTTCCTACAGATGCAGAAGTAGTAAGCCACCAACTTATGTTAAGAGCTGGGATGATAAGAAGATTAGCAACAGGAATATATTCTCTGCTCCCTCTTGGATATAAGGTTATAAAAAAGTTTGAAAATATCGTTAGAGAAGAGATGAACTTAGTAGGGGCGCAAGAAGTGCTCCTTCCTATTCTATCCCCTGCAGAACTGTGGCAAGAGAGTGGACGATGGAATATTTATGGCAAAGAACTAATGCGTTTAAAGGACAGAAATAATCATGACTTTTCTTTGGGGCCCACTCATGAAGAGATAATTACTGATCTGGTTCGGAGAGAAGTTCGTTCCTATAAGGAATTACCTCTAAATTTTTATCAGATTCAGACAAAATTTCGCGATGAAATAAGGCCTCGTTTTGGCTTAATGCGTGCAAAAGAATTTATTATGAAGGATGCCTATAGCTTTGATAAAGACAAAGAGGGTACAAAAAAAAAGTTATCAAATAATGTATGATACGTATTGCCAAATATTTAAAAGATGTTTATTAAAATTTAAAGCAGTAGAAGCTGACACAGGCAATATAGGTGGTAACTACTCTCATGAGTTTATGGTTCTTGCTGATACTGGTGAAGACCTAATTGCAAATTGTCGAAATTGTGCCTACGTTGCCAACAGAGAACTAGCCGAGGTAAGTCAGGTAAAGATAGGTCAAGCACAAGAGCACTTACCCTTAGAAAAGATTTTTACGCCTGGTAAAAAAAGTGTTGACGAGGTAACTAGGTTTATGAATATATCTTCAAAACAGCTACTAAAAACTATTATTTTTACCACAGATAATAAAACTATCGCTGTCTTAGTAAGAGGTGATCACGAGGTTAACGAGGCCAAACTAAAGAAGATTGTTGGTTGCGAAAATTTATCTTTAGCGACAGAAGATGTTGTTTTCCGTACAACTGGGGCTTCAGTTGGCTTTAGTGGACCGATCGGTTTAAAAGATATTAAAATTATCGCTGACAATGAAATAAAAGATATGTTTAATTTTGTATTAGGCGCTAATGAAAAAGATATGCATTTCCTTAATGCCAATTATGCTAGAGACTTCAATATAGATACTTTGGGGGATATTAGATTTATTACTCCTTTGGATACTTGTCCTCGTTGTCAAGGACAGATTGAAATAATTCATGGGATTGAGGTAGGCCATACCTTTCAATTAGGGACAAAATATAGTAGCAAATTAAAAGCTACGTTTCTCGATGAAAGTGGTAATGCACGTTTTTTCGATATGGGTTGTTATGGTATAGGTATAGGTCGAACAGTTGCTGCTGCCATAGAACAAAATCACGATGAAAATGGGATAATCTGGCCATTACCTTTAGCTCCTTTTGAAGTTACAATCTTACTCCTAAATACAAATAATCCAAAGGTTATAGAATGTTCTGGATCTCTTTATGACAAACTACTTCAGAGCGGACTGGATGTGTTATTAGATGATCGCCTTGAGCGTCCTGGAGTAAAATTTAAAGATGCTGATCTAATTGGTATTCCAATTCAGATTATTATTGGTGAACGCTCCCTTAATAATAATAAGGCGGAGATAAAGATTAGAAGAACGGGTGAACGGCTGGAGGTCGATTTGGAGGATGTTGTAAACAAGGTTATAGAGATAAAAGGAGATTTGATAAAGATATGAACGTTCTAAGCCCAAATCTTAAGATTAAATTAAAAGAGGTTTTTTCTTAATGATTGATAGAAGACTACTAAAAAATTTTGATTGGTCAATGATGGTTTTGACTCTAATCACTTCAGCAGTAGGAGTTATTCTTATCTATAGTGCTACCCACACCAACAAATATAATCAATTATATTGGAAACAGATACATTGGATAGGGGTAGGTCTTGCAGCAATGATCTTAACTATTTGTATAGATTATAGAATTTTGGCTAAATATTCTTTTGTCCTATATTTCATGAGCATTTGCGCTCTTTTATACGTATTGTTTTTTAGTCAGTCGATTCAAAATGTGAAAAGGTGGATTACAATAGGAAGTGTATCTATCCAGCCATCTGAGTTTATAATAGTAGCTGTTGTTATTTTACTCGCAAAATATTTTGAGGATAGCAGGAAGATGCCGTTTGATCTTTTTGATATTATAATATCAGGAATATTTGTTATTATCCCTCTTGTTTTGATCTTAAAAGAACCTGATTTGGGTACAGCCATGCTCCTTATTCCTATTTATTTAGTCATAATATTTATTGCTGGTTTTGAGCTTAGATATCTTGGTTATTTGGTGGGGTTAGGTTTAATTACTCTTCTTATTCTTTTACTTCTTGTTTTTTGGGTTAAACCAAAAGGAATTCTTCTGAAGGACTACCAAAAGGCTAGAATGATAGCCTTTCTTAATCCAAATGCTGATCCATTAGGGTCAGGTTATCATATTATCCAATCTAAGATTGCTATCGGCTCTGGAGGGTTCTGGGGTAAAGGTCTATTAGCCGGGACACAGAGTCAATTAAAATTTTTACCTGTCCAACATACTGATTTTATTTTTTCTGTACTTGCTGAAGAACTAGGTTTTATCGGGTCAGTAATAGTTTTAGGGCTCTTATTTTTTATATTATTAAAAGGAATCGATACTGCCTTAAAGTCCGGTGATCGATTAGGAAGCATCATGGCCATAGGAATAGTGACTATTATACTTATACATATATTAGTAAATGTAGGAATGGTGCTCGGTCTTCTACCAATTACTGGACTAACCCTACCTTTGATTAGCTATGGAGGCTCTTCTATATTAGCTACTATGGTAAAAATAGGTTTACTAATTAATATACGTATAAGGAGATTTATGGTCTAACAGGGAAAAAGTCGTTTTTTACTTTCTCCCTGTTAGACCATAAATTTTTTTGAGCTGAGTTTATCTTTAACCTTAAAAAGCTCTGACAAGGAATGCTCTTATGAAACACCCATTTCAATTATACAACCCAACCCAGATAACCAAGCCTATCCGTTACTTAGGAGAAGAGATTAATGCTGTACATAAAGATAAGAACTCAATTAAAACTCATATAGCCCTTATCTTCCCTGAAATTTATGAGATAGGGATGTCCGCCTTAGGGATTCCTATCCTTTATAATATATTAAATTCAAGGCCTGATATCTGGGCAGAGAGGGTCTTCGCCCCTTGGACTGATGTTATAGATCAACTTAACAAAAATAAACAACCTCTTGTTAGTCTTGAATCAAAAACTCCCTTAAATCAATTTGATATTTTAGGATTTTCCATATCTTATGAATTAACCTATACAAATATTTTAACTATTCTTCACCTAGCTAATATTCCTTTAGTTGCTGATAATCGTAATCTTGATCTACCCTTAGTTATTGCTGGTGGGCCCTGTTGTTTTAATCCCGAACCTTTAGCAAATTTTTTTGATCTTTTTGTAATAGGAGATGGAGAAGAGGTAATAGTTGAATTGGTTGAGACTTATCAGAGGTTGAAACAAGAGGGTGTTGCTAAAAAAGTTGCCCTTGAAGAATTTGCAAAACTAAAAGGTGTATATGTGCCGTCTCTTATAGATGTCTCCTATCTTCCTGATGGAAGAATAAAGATGATTACTCCTTCTTCTCCTTCCATGAAGATACCAATATCCAAAAATATTGTCCCTATTTTAGATAATGTCGATTATCCGTTATCCCCGATAATCCCTTATACCAAGATCGTTCATGATAGATTAGCCATTGAAGTAGCTCGAGGTTGTACAAGGGGTTGTAGATTTTGTCAGGCAGGTATTATTTATAGACCGGTAAGGGAAAGATCTCTAGATAAAGTTCTGGTCCTTGTTGAAAGTGGTTTAAAAAATACAGGTTTTGAAGAAGTTGGCCTTTGTTCCCTTAGTGTTGGCGATTACACTAACCTCTCAGAAATAGCTACTTCATTTATGGATCAGTATGCTGGAAATAATATTTCATTATCTTTACCTTCCTTACGCTTTGATTCATTAAAAGATGAGGTAATCTCCCAGATTAAAAGGGTCAGAAAGACAGGTGTTACTTTGGCGATAGAAGCTGGCTCTCAAAGATTAAGAGATGTAATTAATAAAGGGGTACATGAAGAACAGTTAATGGATACCATAGAAAGTCTGTACAATAAAGGTTGGTTCACCTTAAAACTTTATTTTATGATTGGCTTACCTACTGAAAGAGATGATGATTTAGAGTCTATAGTAAGCCTAATAAAAAAGATAAAAGAAAAGGCACATCTTAAAAAAGTAAAAAGATTTAATCTTAATATATCTGTCGCCTCTTTTATCCCTAAGCCCCATACTCCCTTTCAATGGTGCGGTCAGGATGAGATAGAAGTGCTTACTAGTAAGATAAATTTACTCAAGTCCAGGATAAAATTGAGGGGTGTTGATTTAAATTGGCATGATGTCTCAACTAGTGTATTAGAGGCAGTTTTAGCTAGAGGAGATCGAAGATTGGGTAACGTAATTCAAAGAGCGTGGGAATATGGCTGTAGATTTGACAGTTGGCGCGAACATTTTGATTTTATGAAATGGAAAAAAGCCTTTACTGATTTTGGTCTTGATTATCGTTTTTATAGCAGTAGAGAGAGGGATTTAGATGAGGTGCTACCTTGGGAGCATATTTCAAGTATTGTGAACAAAGACTTCCTGATTAAAGAATATCAAAAATCACTAGAGGGAACGATTACTCCAGACTGTCGATTTGAAAAATGTAATGATTGTGGGATATCTTTTAATAAGCAGCAGTGTTTTCAAAAAAAAGAATTCCCTCCTTTAGTTTTTAACAACGAAATAGATATACCTAAACCAGGCATAAAGGGAGATGAAAATCCATCTTCCCCTTTGATTTTTAAGAACCAACGACAAAAAAACAAGAAACAGGAACCAATAACGGATAATGAAGAACGAACAAAGATACGAGGGAGGTATAAAAAAGAAGGCGTAATGAGTTTTTTATCTCACCTCGATCTTGCTAGAACCTTTGCCAGAGCTTTTAGTAGGGCTAATATAGATGTTGAGTTTACCAAGGGATTTAATCCTCTTCCAAAGATGAGTTTTGCCATGGCCTTGCCAGTAGGAATGGAAACAGAGACTGGTTATATAGATGTAACCCTCCTGATTAATATACCATCTGAACAAATAATAAAGAGGATAAATGAACAATTACCAAAAGGAATCCAATTGCTTGAAGTTAAATATATTCCTCTTCAGAGTAAATCAATTACTGCCTATTTAAAAGACAGTATCTATAGGATAAACCTAGATGTTTCTAAAAGTGATTTTGGTAATTTTTCTTTATCAAGACATACCACATTCATCAACGAACGGTTAGCGGATGGGAGAAACAATAGTTTAATTCCTTTTATAAATTCAATTACCCCCACAAATTTAAATAGAAATCTTGAATTAATACTTAGTCTTCGTTTTAATAAAGGGAAAATTTTAAGGCCTAATGAGGTCATTCAGGCTGTATACCAATCTGAAAGGACTGTAGAGATACTCTCTGTAAGACAGATTGGACTTGTAACGGAGATAAGGTAGCTTTTTTGCCCTATCTCTGTTACAAGTTGATGTTTTTGAAATTTAAGCAGATTTTTTCCAAGTTAAAGTTTAATTAACGATTCCTCTACAAGTTGTGGTCAACAAAAGGATTTTATGACACCTACCTTCACCGGTGTTCATTTTTTAAAAGATTTTATCAATTAATGTGCCTGCTACAAGCTAATTCAAAAACAACAGGTGGTACTGAACAGCCCAGAACGTTTTTTTCTGGGCTGTTCAGTACCACCTGTTAGGAGAATAGGATAATGGCTAAAGAGATTATTATTAATACAAATCCAGATGAAATTAGAGTGGCTCTTCTTGAAGACAATCTACTTGCAGAGCTTTACATTGAACGTCATGCAAATGAAAGGATCATTGGCAATATTTATAAAGGGAGGGTTACCAAGGTATTACCTGGGATGCAGGCAGCCTTTGTAGATATTGGTTTAAAAAAGGATGCATTTCTTTATGTCTTGGATGTCTTTTATGATCTTGAGACCTATGAGCAGACCTTTTTTTCTGAGGTGAAGGAAGAGGAAGCAAAAGAGCAATCTAGCGAGGCTATAGAAAATATCACAGAAGAGACTAGTATAGAAGATTATTTTGCCGCACCCATAGAAGAATTGTTGCAAGAAGGCCAGGAGATATTAGTTCAGGTATCAAAAGAACCCATAGGAACCAAAGGAGCTAGGGTTACCTCTCACGTCACCTTACCAGGCAGATATTTAGTTTATATGCCTACAGTAGAACATATAGGTATTTCGCGCAGGATAGAAGATAAAAATGAGCGCAATCGACTTAAGGATCTTATACTCCACTTAAAACCTTCCACAGGTGGATACATTGTCCGAACGGTTGGAGAAGGCAGATCAGAAAAACACTTTAGATCTGACATAGAATTTCTTGCTAAATTATGGCATAATATATATAAAAAAAGTGAGAGCGTGGCTGCTCCAGGTCTTATTCATAAAGATCTCGATATCATCTTTAGAACAATTAGAGATATATTTACTGATGAGATTCAATATCTCGTTATAGATTCTGAGGTTGAATATCAACGATGTTTGGAATTTGTGTCAGATTTATTACCCCAACTAACAAATCGAGTTAAACTTTTTATTAAGAATAAGCCTATCTTTGATGAGTATAATATTGAAGAACAGATAGAAAAAGCGCTAAGAAATAAAGTATGGTTAAAATCAGGAGGTTACGTTGTTATTGAGGAGACCGAGGCCTTGGTGGCCATTGATGTTAATACAGGGAAGTATGTTGGGAAAAAAAATCTTGAAGAAACCATTTTGAAAACTAATTTAGAAGCGGCTAAAGAAATTGCAAGGCAGATAAGGTTAAGAGATCTTGGAGGCATTATTATTATTGATTTTATCGATATGGAAGAAGAGGTTAACAAAGAGAATCTCTTAAGGACATTAGAAACTGCCCTAAAGGCAGACCGATCGCGAAGCAAAATTCTTCAGCTTTCCAACCTTGGGCTTGTTGAGATGACAAGAAAAAGGGTAAAACAAAGCCTATCTAAGACCTTATGTAAACCATGTCCTTATTCTAAAGGAAAAGGCCGAATAAAATCTGACTACACTATTTATTAAGATATCCAAAGAGAATTGGCCAGAATAGGAAAATCGTTAGAAGGAGATGAGATTATTGTAAGGGTTAATTCTGATATTGGACGACTTTTTCAAATAAATGGTGGATATTCGTTGAAGACACTCGAACAAGAAATTAAAAAGAGAATTACAGTGCGAAATGACGATAATCTCCATAAAGAACAATACGATATTATGTCGTTCTAAAGATAGTGAATAGGTAAATTAATTTTCAACCTTCAGATAATTTTTTATCAGCTCCTTTGCAATTGGGGCACATGCCGATCCCCCATGCCCCCCATGCTCAACTAGTATTACCAGGGCAATCTTAGGATTTTCTGCTGGAGCATAACAGACAAACCAGGCATGATCCCTAAATTTTTCAGGGATATTTTCTTCTTTTATTTCCTTTTCATCTGCTAATTGAACTACCTGGGCTGTTCCAGTTTTTCCAGCTACCTTTATCTTATTTAGCCTTGCCATCGTTCCTGTACCGTTTTCATTTACAACTCCATATAAGGCATTCCTTATATAATTTAAGTTGCTTTGACTTACCAACACTTTGTTTAAAACAACTGGTTCGAAGTTATAAATATTCTGATCATTATTATCTACTATTTTTTTAATAATTATGGGCTTATATAATGTACCACCATTAGCAACACAGCTAATGAAATTAGCTAATTGGATAGGTGTAACCGAAATATAACCCTGTCCGATAGAGGCGGATATCGTTTCCCCAGGAAACCAGACAGTGCGGAAGGTCTTTTCTTTCCACTCTGAGTTAGGGATTATACCAGGTTCTTCATTAGCTAACTTTATACCCGTTAATTTGCTAAAACCAAATTGTTTGGCATAATAGGCTATATTCTCAATTCCTGTTTTATTCCCAACCTGATAAAAAAACACATTGCAAGACTGAACGATAGCTCTATGAAGGCTGACAGTCCCATGACCTTGTTTTTTCCAACAGCTATATTTCCATCCTCCAATATTTATTTTACCATTACAATAAAAGCTTGTACCTTCCGAAATAGCTTTTGTCTCTAGGGCAGCGCAAGAGACTATAATCTTAAATATAGATCCAGGAGGATAATGGCTTTGAATAGCCCTATTATAAAGTGGATTAAAGGGATCATTTAATAATTCCTGCCAATCTTTAATAGAAATACCACTAGCAAAAAGATTTGGATTAAAAGATGGAGTACTTACCATTGTTAGTATTTCTCCATTCTGTGGATCCATAGCTATAATTGATCCTTTTTTGCCTTTCATTAATTCCTCTGCTAAGAGTTGAAGTTGTAAATCTATAGTAATAGTAATATTTGTACCGGCTACGGGTAGCTTTTCTCCAAGCGTCTTGATCTCTCTCCCTTTTGCATTAACCTCTACTTGTCTTCCCCCATCTTTTCCTATTAAATAATTATCAAATTCTTTCTCTATACCAGCTTTTCCTACCATGTCCCCAACAGTTAATTGACTATTTGTACTGTTTCTTAATTGTTGTTCAGATATCTCTCCCATATAACCTAATAAATGAGACGCTAAATTTTTATAGATATAATATCTTTTAGGTTCTACCTCCACGACAACGCCACCAATATCTAAACTATGTTCTTCCAGGGTTGCTACTTCTTTCCAAGAGAGATCTGTCTTTATTTTAATCGGTTTAAAGAGTGGTAAGTTGGATTTTTGTATCTTTTCTATAATTATACTTTCAGGGATATTTATAACCCTGCTTAAATTTTCTGCTAATTTTTGAGTCGCACGCGTTGAATCTTTTAAATTAGCTATATCTTCTTTTATGATTGAAGCAGTATAAAAAGGGCGGCTAGTAACTAAAATTTGTCCATTTCTATCAAAAATTAATCCACGAGGTGATTTAACCCTTAAAAGTCGAATTCTATTATTTTCAGATAACGTTTCAAATTCAGAACCTTGTATAATCTGTAAGTACCATAGCCTACAGATTAATAAAAAAAACAAAAAAGAGACACCTATAATAAATATAGTTATTCTCTTTTTTACTATTTCTGCTGTATATTGTTTGGTAAAATATTTCATCTAAAAATATTTGTTCTTAGTTTGTCATTTGGGGGTTATTCTTTAGGTACGTTAGCTCACTCTAGTCACTCCCAACTTATCTCGTATCTTTTTTATTACAATAGCAATAGGAGCACTAATTAATGTGTTATAAATTGATAACGTAAGCAAGGTGGGATTTAAAATAAACCGTTCGTTGCATTTTTTATTATAGGCAGTTAAAAGAAAAAATATAATTATACCCTCTAGAAATGTCATAATAATAACAAACAATATTTGGGCAAACAAACTCTCTACTTCTATCTTCTTTCCAATAAAACCTACCAAATAACCGATCAAGGTTTTAGTCAGGGCATTTAATCCCAGGATGCCTCCCGAAAGTACATCTTCAAATATGCCCATAATAAATCCTGTAGACATACCAAATCCTGAACCATAAAAAAGGCCTATATTGATAACTACTATTAGGACAATATCCGGCTTTGCATTAAAAATTATTGGGAAAATATTTATTGTCTGGAGAAAGACAGGAATAAAAATCAAAGCTAGGACGATAATAATTTTGATCATTATTTATTAAGTTGGGGACTTTATGATTTGGTGAACCAAAAGCCTCAAAGGCAAAGGATTATATACTACTCCAACTTAGGTTTTTCTAAAATAATGCAGGTTAATTTTGTAACTAACTGTTAAGGCACAAAGTAGCAAAGGCACAGAGGCACAGAGGAAAAAACAAAAAAAATCTTAAAAAAACTTTGTGTTTCAATACCTTTATGC
>JAZDLJ010000137.1:0-7312 GCA_043802115.1 bacterium
CCCGCTTAATTTATTTCGCCCTTTCAGGGCTTAAAAATGTTGGGGACTTTTTTCCCAGGGCGTTGCCCTGGGCTAGTATATAACGCCCTTTCAGGGCTAACAACTTAAAAAATTTCGAGAAGATACAAATTAATTGCCTCCTCTAAATCCGTTATAACCAGTAAATATTCAGTAAACCCTTTCACGGAAATTCAATAAGTTACATGATGTTTTTGAACACTAAAGATGTACTTAGTTAAAGGTTACGTGATTAACGAAGAACGCCTTTTACAAGCACATGACCAGTTAAACGAACTTCAAGGTGCAATTGAATTTTTACACGGAAAATCAAAGTACGAACTATTTGCAAAACAAGAGGAAAAGATTTTAAATTTGCTTGCTATTTATTCTAAAACATTTACTGTTGCTTGAACAGTATGATAAAGAAAATTTAACTCTATTTAGAAGAGTAAAAGGATTCTTAAGGGAATAATGGGAACAACTTTAAAAAAGGGGGGACAAGCATGAAACGAGAATTTAAGGTCCGTAGGCAGGTAATGTTGTGCGTAGTTGTTTTACTAAGCTTTCTATACCTATTACTTCCAGCACCTGGACACGCTGATCTTTTTCAAGAACAACGTGATAAGTATTCCAAACTCTATAATGATGGTAATTACAAGGATGCCTATGAAGGATTTAGTCAGTTAGCCCTTGATCCTAACGACGACCCTCTAAAGGTGGGTGAGGATATGAACAAGGCAGTAGATTGCCTGAGAAACCTCAACCGTAATGATGAAAGTGATGCCTTTTTGGAGAAGGTAATCGATATACATAAGAACAATTGGCATCTTCTTTTTGCTACTGCTCAAAAATATATGAATATTAAACATTATGGCTATATTGTTGCAGGACAATTTTATCGTGGAAATCATCGAGGTGGTGGACGCTATGTTAATTCATACGCCAGGGATCGGTTACGTTCACTCCAGCTTATGACCGAGGCCATAAAACAGATTGAGCAGGATAAGGAATCCAGCAAGGATTACAAGGGATGGGAACTTGCCGATTTCTATCTTAGATTTGCTGATATGATCCTGGATTATTCCGGTTATCACCAGGCATGGAGGTTGCAATACCTCAGCGATCTTTCTCAATTTCCTAACTATGATGATGGGTATTATTATGGGAGTGGAAATATAGCTGCCCCGGTAAATCCTGAGGGCACGCCAGTCTATTATTATCTCCCAAAAAGCTATATAGAGGCAGAGAATGATGGTCAGAGGTGGCGTTGGCTATTGATGCAGACGGTAGAGACAGATCCTGGCAGGATTAATGATGTTCGCTACAAGTTTGCCAATTTTTTAAAGGAACAGTTTGGGGTTCAGACCATGTCTGATTATGCCCATTACTTTAACAGGGGTAGCTCCCAGGCCAATAGTAAGGAAGAGAAGGAAGGGGTATATGCACTTCATACCCTTAGCGAAGAAGAGACCATGGCCAGATTAGCCACAGGGATTAAACGTTTTTTATTGCCTGATGAATTTAATTTCATAAAGATATATAAACAGATTATTAATAGTCGAAAAGAATCACATGTTGAGGATGCCTTAGATAGACTGGCTGAGATATTTGAGGATCGACGTCAATATGACAGGGCCGCAGATTACTGGAAACAGAGCCTTAATAAAGGGCAGAGTGATTGGAAACAAAAACGTTTAGAGCAGATTGTCAAAAATTGGGGGATATTTGAACCAATAATGACTCAGCCGGCAGGGCAGGGGGCAACTGTTGAATATAGGTTCCGCAATGGTCAAAAGGTCAGTTTTGAGGTCTATAAGATAAAGGAAAAGGAACTCCTGGCTGACTTGAAGGAATATCTCAGATCAAATCCCCCAAAACTTGACTGGGGAAAAATAAATCTTAATAATATTGGTTATCGTCTTGTTGAAAAAGAGGAGAGCAAATATCTTGGGGAGAAGGTAGCCTCCTGGGACCTTGAATTAGAGCCAAAGACGAATCACTTTGATAGCCGCATAACTATAACCACTCCCTTACAAAAGCCAGGGGGGTATCTCCTGGTAGCTAAGATGGAGGATGGTAACCTGACTAGGATTATTGTCTGGCTCAATGATACTGTGATTGTTAAAAAACAGTTAGATAAAAAAAATTATATCTTTGTGGCTGATGCAGTGACTGGAAGATCGATCTCCAAGGCCAGTGTTGAATTTTTTGGTTACAAACAGGAGTATGTAGGGGATAAGATTATAGACAAGGTAGAGAGAAAATTAACAGGTCGGGAGTATGAGGTAAACACAACTGAGCTGGTGGAAACTACTGATCCAGATGGTCAGATAATCACTGGTTCAGATAAATTATCTAATAAATTTAACTGGTTAATAACTGCAACTACAACTAAAGGGAGATTTTCTTACCTGGGGTTTAGTAATATCTGGTATTCTAATTATTATAATTCGCAATATAATGAGGTTAAGACCTTTGTTATTACTGATCGGCCTGTGTATCGTCCAGATCAAACCATGAGATTTAAGTTTTGGATCCATCAGGCTCAGTATGATCAGGAGGATACCTCTTCCTTTGCCAATCAATCCATTACTATTTATATCAATAACCCAAAAGGAGAAAAGATATTTGAAAAGCAGTATACAACCGATGTCTATGCTGGTCTTGAGGGTGAATTTGCCATCCCTAAAGATGCAACCCTGGGACAGTACTATATCTATCAATCAGGATATGGTAATAGACGTGGTTATTTCAGGGTAGAGGAATACAAAAAACCCGAATTTGAGGTCAGGATCGACACCCCAGTTGAACCAGTAATGTTAGGGGAAAAGATTACAGCCACAATCAACGCCAGATACCTCTTTGGTGCACCCGTGACCAAGGCCAGGGTCAAATATAAGGTCTTAAGAAGTGATTATAATGAAGGCTGGTATCCAAGCGGTCTATGGGATTGGTTTTATGGTCGGGGTTACTGGTGGTATGCCTATGACTACTCCTGGTATCCAGGTTGGAGAAGCTGGGGATGTAAACGGCCTTCTCCTTGGTGGTGGAGAACAGCTTCTAATCCACCAGAACTGCTCATGGAAAACGAGGTTGAGATCAATGAGGATGGGAAGGTAAAGGTTGAGATTGATACCACCCTGGCTAAAGAGATCCATGGGGATAAGGATCATGGGTATGAGATCACAGCCGAGGTTGTGGATGAATCCAGACGGACTATTGTTGGGACAGGGAGTGTGCTTGTGCCTCGTGAACCCTTTAAGGTTTACGCCTGGGTAGATCGAGGCTATTATCGGGTTGGTGATCAGGTCAAGGCTAGTTTCAGGGCTCAAAAGATCGATGGAAAACCAGTGCAGGGTAAAGGTAGGGCTGACCTCTTTTTGATAAGTTATGATAAGGATTATAAGCCCATTGAGACACTGGTTCAGAGTTGGGAGATCAATCCTAATGAAGAAGGTAGCGCTGATCTTACCATAAAGGCCTCACAGGCAGGACAATATCGAATATCCTATAAGGTTGCCATTGGCCCATTAAGTGAGAAGAAAGGTCTTTCCAACTTCTTAGCCTCTCATCTTCCCAACTTTTTATCTTCTCGTCTTCCCAGCCTCTCATCTTCTCAACTTCCCGACTTCTCATCTTCTTCCTTTATTGAGGGTGGTTATATTTTTAATATTGCTGGAGAGGGATTTGAGGCATCAGAATTCCGTTGTAATGATCTTGAACTTATTAATGATAAGAAGGAATATCAACCAGGGGAGAAGGTCAATCTGATGGTTAACACCAATCGACCTGAGAGCACTGTCCTCCTCTTTATTCGACCAGCTAATGGGGTATGTCTTGAGCCAAAGATCCTTCATCTTAAGGGTAAGAGTATATTGGAAGAGATTGAGGTTACCAAAAAGGATATGCCTAACTTTTTTGTTGAGGCCCTGACGATCAGTAATGGAAAACTCTATAATGAGGTTCGGGAGATAGTTGTCCCACCTGAAAAACGGGTCTTGAATATAGAGGTTATCCCCTCAGCCCAGGAATACAAGCCTGCTGAAGAGGCCAAAGTGAAGCTAAGATTGACAGATTTTTATGAAGAGCCCTTTGTTGGCTCAGTGGTCTTAACTGTCTATGATAAGGCGGTAGAGTATATCTCAGGCGGGAGTAATGTCCCTGAAATTAAGGCCTTTTTCTGGAAGTGGCGGAGGCAACACTCTCCACGCTCAGAGTCGAATCTGGATAATTATTTTTATAATCTTATTTGTTCAGGTGAAATAGGGATGGGTGAGATTGGGAGTTTCGGATATCTTGTTCAGGAGTATGGTGGACTAGGGGAAGTGGATACATGTTCTCTAGAGAAAAAAATATGTAAGAGTGAAAAAAGTTTTCAACCATCACCTCAGATTCGAGGTTTTGCTAATGATGAGGATAAAGAAACAAGGTTGAATCAGATAGTGAGTGATTTATCCTCAAAATCCTCAAGGGGTGGTAGTAAAGAAGCTCAAGAAGAGCCTAACCTTATCCAGCCCACTATCCGCAAGGAATTCGCTGACACCGCCTTCTGGACAGGCTCCCTTATCACTGATAAAAGCGGCTAGCAGAGGTGAGTTTCAAGATGCCTGAAAACCTCACAGGCTGGAAGATCAAGGCCTGGGCCATGGGACATGTAACCAGGGTTGGTGAGGGGGAGACTGAGGTTGTAACCAAAAAGAACCTCATCCTGCGGCTTCAAGCCCCACGTTTTTTTGTCCAAAAGGATGAGGTCGTCCTCTCGGCCAATGTCCATAATTATCTCAAGAATCAAAAAGAGACAACTGTCTCCCTGGAATTAGATGGTACATGCCTTAAGGCTATCACTCCACTTACCCAAAAGATTACAATTAAGGCCAATGGAGAAGAACGTATTGACTGGCGGGTAAAGGTCTTGGAAGAGGGAGAGGCAATTATCCGGATGAAGGCCTTGACCAATGTAGAATCAGATGCCATGGAGATGCGCTTCCCTGTCTATGTCCATGGGATGGAGAAGATGGAATCCTTCTGCGGGGTTATCAGACCAGAGGCCAATCAGGCCAGACTGACTATCAATATCCCTCAGGAACGCAGGGTGGATGAATCCCGACTGGAGATTCGATATTCGCCAACCCTGGCCTATGCCCTGATCGATGCCCTTCCTTATCTTGCTGAATATCCATATGGCTGTACTGAACAGACCCTGAACCGATTCCTGCCCAGCGTTATTACCCAGAATATCCTGATCAAGATGGGGATAAGCCTAAAGGAGATCAGGGAGAAACGTGCCAATCTCAATAGCCAGGAGCTTGGAAATGACCTGGAAAGGGCTAAACAGTGGAAGAGATGGCAGCGAGACCCAGTCTTTGATGAAGAGACTGTCAGAGATATGGTCAAGGAAGGGATTAGAAAACTCACCAATATGCAGTGTACAGATGGAGGTTGGGGTTGGTTTTCAGGGTGGGGAGAGAAATCGTATCCTCATACCACAGCCCTGGTGGTTCATGGTCTTCAATTAGCCAGAGAAAATGATGTGGCCTTAACTTCAGGGATACTTGAGCGTGGTCTTGAATGGCTTAAGAATTACCAGAGAGAACAGATTCAAAAGCTCAAAAACGCCCCTAAACAGAAGAACCCCTGGAAGTCACATGCAGATAACCTTGATGCCTTTGTCTATATGGTTTTTGTTGATGCCAATATCAATAACCAGGAAATGCTTGATTTTCTCTACCGAGACCGTACCCATCTCTCAGTCTATGCCAAGGCTATGTATGGGTTAGCCCTCAATAAACAACTGACAATTGATAAAAAAGAACTATTAAGAGAGAAATTGGATATGATCATCAAGAATATCGAACAGTACCTGGTCCAGGACAAGGAGAATCAGACCGCTTATCTTAATGAACCAGATAGTTACTGGTGGTATTGGTATGGGAGTGATATCGAGGCCAATGCCTATTACCTCAAACTCCTAGCCCAGGTTGAACCCAAAGGAGAAAAGGCCTCCCAGATAGTCAAGTATCTCCTCAATAATCGCAAACACTCTACCTATTGGAATTCTACCCGTGACACAGCCATCTGTGTTGAGGCCATGGCAGATTATCTCAGGGCTAGTGGTGAAGATAAACCTGACCTGACCTTGGAGATTTTTCTTGATGGGAAAAAACAGAAAGAGATTACTGTTAATGCCCAAAACCTCTTTACCTTTGACAATACCTTCCTCCTCACAGGTAAGGACATCACAAGTGGAAAACATAAGGTTGAATTCAAGAAAAAGGGAAGGGGGCCTCTCTATTTTAATGCCTATCTCAGTTACTTTACCCTGGAGGATTATATCAGGAAGGCAGGCCTGGAGATCAAGGTAAACCGTAAATACTATAAACTTATTGAGGCAAACAAAAAGATCAAGGTTGCAGGCTCAAGGGGACAGGCTGTTGATCAGCAGGTAGAAAAGTATGAGCGGGTTGAATTGCCTGATCTTTCTGTGCTCAAGAGTGGGGATTTGGTAGAGATTGAACTTGAGATTGAGAGTAAGAATGACTATGAATATCTTATTTTTGAGGATCTGAAACCAGCAGGATTTGAGCCAGTGGAGGTAAGAAGCGGGTATAATGGTAATGATCTGGGGGCTTATGTAGAATTTCGTGATGAAAGGGTCTGCTTTTTTGTCAGGGGATTAGCCCGAGGTAAACATAGTGTCTCTTACAGGATGCGGGCTGAGATCCCAGGGAAGTTTAGTGTCCTTCCGACAAAGGGGTATGCCATGTATGCCCCTGAACTTCGGGCAAATGCTGATGAGCTTAAGTTGGTGGTGGAGGAGGAATGAAAGTGGATGATTCTCAAAAGCTTATGGAACTGGCTATTGCAAAAGCCCAGGAAGGTATAGCTCGTGGTCAAACGCCTTTTGGCTGTGCTATTAGTTTGCAAGGAGAAATCGTAGCCGTTACCCATAATACAGTTTTTGACAGTACAGATATTACTGCTCATGCAGAAATAAATGCCCTTAGAGAAGCCTGTCGAAAAACTGGAGAAATATTATTACTTGGGGCTATTGTAGCAAGCACATGTGAGCCATGTCCAATGTGTGCAGCAGCATGGACAGCGACAATTAAAATGACCTGTTTGCAACAATTAAAATGACACTTGGCCCCATAAACAACGCCAATTAAAATGTCATGATCTTTTGGTTCTTCTGCAATCTGTGACCAAAAAAGGTAAAAAAAAATATTTATTAAGTTGGGGACTCTGTCCCCAAACCCCTGGACTTTATCGCTTTATGGAATATTATAGATAAATAAATCATATCGTCAGGGTT
>JAZDLJ010000156.1:0-2815 GCA_043802115.1 bacterium
TTTCCGTAAAATTGCCTCTGTTTGAGCGAAGCGAGTTAGGCAATTTAGGGAAGCAAGCTTAGAAAATTCAAAAAGACTACTCTATGAGTGAAGCAAATTTTGGGGGCACATCAACAAATAAGTCAAAATGAGAATTGCTGGCAAACAACTACTTGTCGTTTCATAGCTAATTCTGTATAATATTTTTAAAAACTTTGTGCCTTATGCTACCGGTTTTAACTAACACAATCACTTGGAAAAATCTAAGTTAGAATAGTATAAACAGGGAGAACTCTCTTGAATAAAAACAATTTTCCTCAAGAAAAGCTTAGAAAGATAGCTTGGGAAGTGGGATCTAAATATCCAGTTCCTTTAGATGATAATCATCTTACCTTCTCGATGATTCATCCTCGCCTTGGCTATTTGCAATGGCAAACCCAATATAGTTCTATAGAACCTCTTAAAGCTCTGTATAGAGAGAGATTTAACAATGCCCGGATGGTCCTGCGTATATATGATATTACGGATATCGTCTTTAATGGTTTCAATGCCCACATGTTTTTTGATTTAGATGTTACGCATAGGCTTGGAGGAAATTACTACTTTGGAATACCTCAGTTAGCCAGGAATTACATGGCTGAGATTGGGTTTAGATTTAAAGATAACTATTTTCATTATCTTGCTCGCTCAAACATTGTTTACTTTGATCAAGATAAATCCTCAGGTGATTATCAGCTTAATGGCCTTTTTGTTAGTGGATACAGAAAAAAAAAGGTCTTCCCGGTCGAGAATATATTTAATGCGCCTATCTATGAACAGTTAAACCAGGAATTAAACAAAAAAAAGAGGAAAGAAGCCCTTTCAATTGCTATAGTTTTACTTGGATTTAATAGAGAAACCGGTTTTGATAGCCCATTAGGTTCTTTTATTAACGATACCGCTAATCATTTTAAAAGACTTGGGGCAAAGATTAAATTATTTTCCTCACCCTACCCTCACCCCCAAGGAGAAGATTTATTACAAACAATAAAAGATATCTCCAAAAAGATATTTAACCAACTTGCTGCCTTTCATAAAAAAAATCCTTTCCATTTGATCCATTGTCATGATTGGTACTCATCATTGATCGGAATTGAAGCCAATAAAAGGTTAGACATCCCAATGACACTTACCTTACATTCTACTGAATATGAAAGAAATCAGTCTGGTAAGATGGACTGTTTTTCACAAAAAATATGCGAATGGGAAAAGAGGGCAATAGATAGTGCCTCTCAAATAATTGTTCCTAATTCAAACACTCACTATCAAGTAATGAATATGTATAAAGCACCTAGCGAAAAGGTTATTGTTATCCCTGATCTCTTAGTTGAAAAATCATCTATTGATATTAAAAATGTAGGCGAGATTAGACATCTTTTTGGATTAGATCCTAATATCCCTCTAATGCTCTTTACTGGAGAACTCTCTCAGACTACTGGTGCAGACATTCTAATGAATGCCATATCCCATATCTGCCAACAAAATATCAAAGTCCAGTTTGTAATAATAGGAACCGGGCCATTAAAAGGAGAGTTAGAAGGAAAAGCTCATCATAGTAATGTTGGTCATCACTGTCGGTTCCTGGGTGATCTTTCAAAGGATATGTTTGAAGATCTTTTAATTGCCTCAAATTTTGTAGTTATACCAGCTCGGGTAAGGCAAGATGAAGGGCTAGCTCAATTAGCTATAGGTCATGGCAAACCAGTTTTAACTACCCATCAGGCCAGGATTAGCTGTGTAATTCATGGAGAAAATGGCCTGATTACCTATGATAATCCAGGTTCCATTATTTGGGGAATTCAAGAATTACTTCATAATCAACTTAATTTAAAAATGAATAGTCAAATTATAAAGAGGGCTGCTAGTGAGGGTTATTCGATGGAGAGTATTGCTGTACAGCATTGTGTTTGTTATGAGCGGTTACTCTCTGAGCAACAACTTCCTTAATGCGGCCACCCCACACCTATTCCAAATAACCGATTGACGGTAGCAGCCTGTCGAAGTTAGACACCCAATCCTATATAACTAGACACTTTTCTCACAAAATGAAATTAGGTGTCCAATTAAATGAGATTCAGTGTTCAGTTAAATCAGATTACGCATCTGGCTTATTACTATCTTGATTCATATAAATACCCATCTCTGCTGGGGAAATCATAATCATCATAGGTAACTGGATGAAATTATTTAAGATACCATGCAATACTTTTTGCACCCCTTGGCAAGCTAGTTTAAAATCTCGGGTGTAAGCTGTCCTTTTGAGAAACCTTATAAAGACATCTTTATGCTTTATAACTACACTAACCTTACTAAATAATGCCCAATACGCATACCAAAATACACATCCTCCATTATCTCGTTTTTTTTTAATCCCAAACCCTTAAAACCTAATGATTAAATTTCTTGTTTCAACTCAATTAACTCTTTGTTTCTTAAAATTTTATCTTAAGCACCTAGAATGAAGTGTATCTAGGATAATAATACTACTTTTTATGATCTTTGCATGGAGGGCGACAAAGAAGGAATCAAAACGAGGAGAAAAAATCATCATAATTTTTATGAGAAATCATAAAAATTATGATGATACTATTTTATAGTACTCCAAGTCACATATTTTTTTCTCATCATGGCCAATCGTACTTACTTAATCTCCTGTCATACATGGCACTTGCAATCCCAACTCGTGTGTGATAACTTCTTTATATTCATTCTTACTAACCTCCTTTATGCAAAACAAATCGCTCTTATAGCATCAGATAATTATGATACAGTAAAAATGTACCAGAGGATAAAGTAA
>JAZDLJ010000161.1:0-3272 GCA_043802115.1 bacterium
CAGCAATTCTCATTTTGACTTATTTGTTGATGTGTCTCCAAAATTTGCTTCATTCGTAGAGTAGTCTTTTTGAATTTTCTAAGCTTGCTTCCCTAAATTGCCTAACTCGCTTCGCTCAAACAGAGGCAATTTCACGGGAAGCTGCGCTAAAAAAATTTACAAAAAAGCCTACTAAATACTCGCTCAGCAAAATGTTGGAGGCACATCTTACTTAAAAAAACTCAAAATTAGAATTGCTGTATAGGATATAGTATCTAACTATGAAACCAAACATTCAACTCACTATCATTGAAAAAGGGATAAAAGAAATTATCTTAAAAGATGACCTTAAAAAAAAGTTAGAAAGAAGCATCACCCTAAAACACCCCCTAAAAATCAAAGCCGGTTTTGACCCAACCGCCCCAGACCTCCATCTCGGCCACACTGTCCTCATTCAAAAATTAAAACAATTTCAAGACCTGGGACATGAGGTTTTTTTTCTCATTGGCGATTTTACAGGGATAATCGGTGACCCTACTGGTAAATCTGAGGCTAGAAAATCATTGAGAAAAGAAGAGGTCTTAGAAAATGCCAAGACCTACCAACGGCAAATTTTTAAAATATTAGACCCTGAGAAGACAAAGATTGTCTTTAATAGTGAGTGGATGGAAAAGCTATCTGCTTCTGACCTAATTAAGCTAAGCGCCCACTATACAGTAGCCAGAATGCTTGAAAGGGATGATTTTCAAAAAAGATACACCCAAAATCTCCCTATTAGTATCCATGAATTTTTGTATCCATTAATTCAGGGATATGATTCAGTAATGCTTAAGGCAGATGTTGAATTAGGAGGCACTGACCAAAAATTTAATCTCCTTGTGGGTAGAGAGTTACAAAGAGACTTTGGACAAGAGCCCCAGGTAATTATCACCATGCCAATCTTAGAAGGATTAGATGGTGTCCAGAAGATGAGCAAAAGCCTGGGAAACTATATTGGTATTAATGAACCGCCAAATGATATGTATGGTAAATTAATGTCTATTTCTGATGATCTTATGATTAAATATTATACCTTGTTAACTGATAAATCTGTTGAAGAAATTGAAAATATGAAGAAAAATTTAGCCTCTGGCGATTTGCACCCAAAAGAAGCTAAGATGAAACTAGCTTATACTATTGCTAAACAATATCATGGGGAAGAAGAGGCGAAAAGGGCTCAGGAAGAGTTTGATCAGATATTTAAGATGAAACAGTTGCCTACTGATATTTTAGTATATAAAGTTGATAAAGAAAGTGGTTCTATATGGATTGTAAAATTGTTGAATGATGCAGGATTAGTTAGTAGTAATGGTGAAGCTCGAAGATTAATCCAACAGGGGGCTATAAGTGTAGATGGCACAAAAATTTCCGATCCTAATTACGAACTAAGACTAGAAAAAGAAGTGATTATTAAGGCTGGTAAAAGGAAGTTTGTAAAAATCGTTAAAGGATAACAATCTTCTCGCTTGGTTTGGACACAATCTCCCCAATAATAGTTGCTTCCCCATAACTGTTTTGTTGAAGTAGTCCCAATAAAAAATCAGCCTTTTCAGGGGCAATAGAGATTAGGAATCCCCCAGATGTCTGTGGATCGTAGAGGATGTCTAATCTTAAATCATCCATTTCTTCTGGGGTTTCAATCTCTAGGTACTTTTGATAATAATCTCTATTTCTATATAGTCCACCTGGGGCTAGACCCATAATTAAATAATTATAGGTCTCTCCAAAAATTGGGACAGATGCTATTTTTATCTTTGCCCCTACCTTACTAGCAGCGATTACTTCATAAAGATGCCCTATAAGACCAAAACCTGTGATATCAGTGCAGGCATGAACTCCACCTACTTCCAGCATAAATTGGGCTGCTAATCTATTCAATAAACTCATTGAATAGATTACCTGTTGGGTTATTTGAGAGGAACTTTCGCTAGCCTTAATCGCTGTAGCAATAATACCTGTGCCAATTGGTTTTGTCAAAATTAGCTTATCACCTGGTTGAGCGCCAGCATTAGTTATTATTTTATCAGGATGAATAAGACCTGTTACTGATAACCCATACTTTATCTCCTGATCATCTATCGAGTGCCCTCCAACTAGAACAACCTTTGCCTCTAATAACTTTTCTAATCCTCCTCTCAGGATATCTTTTAAGATCGCCTTATCTAGTTTTTCGATTGGGAAACAGACTATATTCATGGCTGTGCAAGGATTGCCTCCCATAGCATACACATCACTTAAAGCATTAGTCACGGCTATCTGCCCAAAGCTGTACGGATCATCGACAATAGGGGTAAAAAAATCAACTGTCTGCACTAAGGCAAGATCAGCGTTAATTTTATATACACCTGCGTCATCATTAGTTTTAAAACCAACAAGTAAATTGTTATCTTCAATGACAGGCAGCCCACATAAAATATTGTTTAGGTCACCCGGACCTATCTTTGCAGCTCAACCTGCTGCACGAGAATAATTAGTTAGTTTTATTGAAATGTTCTTATCCATTTTTTGTCCCATTTTTAAATATCATTTTAACTCTTAAATCCTTATCTAATAACAAAATATCAGCAATCTTTCCTTTAGCAAGATGTCCCCTCTCCTGCTCAATCCCTAAAACCTTTGCAGGATTATAGGTAGCCATTTTTAACACATTTTTAAGAGGTTCTTTAGTAAAATTTAGCATATTTTTTATTGTCAAATCCATTGTAATTATACTCCCTGCCAGGATATTATTCTCAGTCACTGCCTGATCGCTCTTGACTATAATCTTTTCCCCATTAAATAGATATTCCCCTTCAGCCAATCCTGCCCCCTCACAGGCATCAGTAACAAGAATGATTCCATCAATTCCTTTGGCCTTTACAAGTAATCTTATTACCTCAGGGGATACATGGATACCGTCAGCTATTATCTCAGCATAAACACCTTTCTCTATTAGAATAGCACCAAGAGGACCAGATTCCCGATGATGAAGACCTCTCATTGCGTTAAATGTATGGGTGGCATAAGAAATCCCCTTTTCTATCCCCTTCATCGTCTCTGCATAGGTAGCATTGCTGTGTCCAACAGATAGAATAACTCCATACTTGGCAAGACTTGAAATAAAATCGGTCGCGCCTTCTAGCTCAGGAGCTAAGGTTATAATCTTTATCTTATTTTCAGATATTTGAATATACTCCTCTACTTCTTTAAGCAATGGTTCCCTTATGACATTTGGGTTATGAATACCCCGTTTCAGTTTACTGATATATGGTCCC
>JAZDLJ010000246.1:0-5645 GCA_043802115.1 bacterium
GGAGTCAATGGACTTGTAGTTCAGGAGGGCGAGCCTATCTTAATATCTAATTGTAAAAAGGATCCTCGTTTTATTGAGGCCTTAGAAATAGCCTCTTTAAAAATAAGCAATTTACTAGCTGTGCCATTAAAGATAAAAAACAGACCTCAAGGAGTACTAACAATCTGCAATAAAGAAAAAGACGCTTATTTCTCAAGAGATATACTTAATCTCATGACTATCCTGGCTAATCAGGCTGCTATCAATATTGAAAATGCCTATCTCTTTCAAAAAATCGAAGAGCTTTCCATTACCGATGAATACACTCAACTTTATAATATGCGTTTTTTCCGTAAGTTATTAGATCGTGAAGTTCACCGAATAGAAAGGTTTGGAGGTATCCTTTCTCTAGCCTTCTTTGACCTTGATCATTTTAAAGATATAAATGATACCTATGGCCATTTAATGGGGAGCAGGACATTAAAAGAATTAGCTGATTTAATTAAAGGAAGTATAAGAAAAATTGATGAGATTACTCGATATGGTGGAGATGAATTTGTTATCTTGCTACCTAATACAGATTGTAATCGAGCGCTTATTGTTGCTGACCGCTTAAGAAATATGATCGAACAGCATTCCTTTTTAACTAATTATGGACTAGATGTAAAAATCACAGCAAGTTTTGGAATCGCCTCTTATCCAACTCATTCTAATACGGTTGAAGATCTTATTCGTCAGGCAGACGTTGCCATGTACGGTGCAAAGAAAAAAGGGAGAAATAAAGTTATAATAGCTGAAAAAGGAAAACGAAAAGAAACTAAAGATTATGAAAAAAATAAGAGATAATATAATTCATGATAACCGTACCCTCATTGGAAAAAGTGAGGGAATAAAAAAAATCTGTGGGATAATAGACAAGATTGCACCTTTTAACGTGAATATCCTAGTAACAGGGGAAAGTGGGACAGGTAAAGAATTAATAGCTTGGGCTATCTATAATAAAAGCCTTCGTAAAGACAAACCTTTTGTGATAGTAAATTGTGCAGCAATTCCTAATACGCTTATTGAATCAGAATTATTTGGTCATGAAAAAGGGGCATTTACTGGAGCAGATTGTCAAAGAAAAGGAAAATTTGAGTTAGCCCACAAGGGCACTCTATTTTTAGATGAAATAGGCGATATGGATTTTAATGGACAGGCAAAGATATTAAGGATTATCGAAGAAAAAAAATTTGAGAAATTAGGTGGTGAGTATTCATTGTCTGCAGATACCAGAATTATTGCTGCTACAAATAAGGATTTACTTAAAAAGGTAAAAGAAGGTTCATTTCGGGAGGATCTCTATTATAGATTAAATGAGGTACAAATTGAATTACCGCCATTAAGGAAGAGAATAGAAGATGTCCCCTTGTTACTAGACTATTTTATAGGGGTATTTAACAAAGAATTCAATAAAAAAGTAAAGGGTGTCTCAGATATTACCAGGCAATTCCTTATGCAACATAATTGGCCAGGAAATATACGGGAGTTAAAAAATGTAGTAAAAAGGGCAATAGCCTTAATGGAAACAGAAATAGTATGGCTAGATCACTTGGGATTTGAATTAATATTACAATCAGAAGAGGATAACATAACCAAAGATAATGGATTACTTTCTTTACAAGAAATGGAAAAAAATCACATTACAAAGGTCTTAAGAAATACCAATTGGAATAAAAGCATGTCCGCATCTATCCTTAAAATTTCTCGCCATAGATTAAATAGAAAAATTAAATCGTATAATATCCAATCCAGTAATTCTAATTATAAAAAAGTGCTCGACAACGATAAGTTCTCTGCAACTTCTTGAAATCTCACATTAAGCTGAAAGTGCACTAACGATTTTAAAAAATTATATCACTCCATACAAATAGGTGATGAAATGCCCTACTACTGGTTCAAATCATCACATTGTCTAATAGGCAATATTACAATCAATTAAATACACATTTATTAAATCAACAGGCTAAAACATCACACAACAAAGCCCTTTAATTAATCTATATTAAAACTAAAAATTCATAAAATGTTTTATCCTTTCAATCGATTAGACATCGCTTCGCTCCTTTATTTAAATTTAAAAAAAAGGGCATATGTCTTGCATATATAAATTATATAGTTAAGAAAGGAGAAAAAATGGAAGAACAAGAAAAAATTTTAATTGAAGGAAGAGTCAAAATAGAGAACCAAGTTAAAGCTGGCACTAGTTGGTTTTTTTGGATTGCAGGATTGTCATTAGTTAATTCAATAATTCTACTATCAGGAGGAAATTGGAATTTTGTTATTGGGCTGGGAGTAACTCAAATAATCGATACTCTCGGCATACAACTCGCAGAAAAAATTGGCATTATTGGCAATGTAATCGCATTTATCTTCGATATTGGAGCTGCTGGTATTTTCATCCTTTTTGGTATCTTTTCCAAGAAAAAATATAGTTGGGCTTTTATTGTTGGTATGGGGTTATATGCCTTTGATGGATTATTATTTTTATTAGCTAAAGACCTTCTGAGCATTGGCTTTCATATCTTCGCCTTATCCTGTATTTGGAGTGGATTTAAGGCAAATAAATTATTAACAAAAACAGAAAATAGTAACATTATACCAAATTATCAACCTGTAATAGGGGAACAAAAATCATCTGCCTAAATAAATAGTAAAATACTAAGAAAGAGGTCGATACGATGAAAAAAACTATCCTGATAACAACTTTAATACTACTAGTCTTCACAAATAAGTCCTTGGCCGAAACCAAAAATGTTACTCGGCAAAATCAAAGTAGTGAAGGGACAGAAAATTTTTTAACCTCAGTCTTAGGATTATTAGGTGGCGTATATACCTCAACTGCTGTCCATGAATTCGGACATTATAACACAGCAGAGCATTATGGACTAGAATCAAACATAACCCTTGGAATAATAAAAACAAACGATGGTGGTAATTTATCTTATTACCTTGGGAAAACAACTTATAATTCGGGTTCACTCACCAACCAGATTGATGATGGAAGTCAAATCAAAGCAGAACTTGCCCTCGCCGGGATGGAATCCTCTAGAAAGATGTATTCTATCATTAATGAAAATATTCAACGAGGAACCCATAATGATAGATTCTCTTCTTTAATCGCCCTGATAAGTAGGACAGAGTTCTCACGTTATGCATTAGTAAATGGTCTTAAAAAAAATCCTGATCAACTCGATGACATAGAGGCTTATTCAACAAACTCAGGCGTTGGAAAAAATTTTATCTATTCCGCTGCAATCTTAGATATACTCTTTAGTTGGGATGAGATAAATTTTCATGCCAAGAGAGTTTTAGGTAAAAACCCAGCTATTCCTAAACATAAAGAAATCTTTGGCATAGAAGCAAGTCCTGAGGTTTTTATTAGTAGCAATTCCGGCATGACTATTGGTTTTACGTTGAAGTGGTAATGACAATCAGCCTTGCAGAGCACCTTCAGCCCAGAGTTTTGACAATCTACTCTCCACTAAGGTTGATATTTTTTTTCAAAATCCAAAAGGAGGTATATTCTGAGCTATATCACCATTGATGACAATATGATCGACGGTTATCCTATTATTAACTCTCAACAATGTTACTATTTAGGACTTTCGCTTAAACAGGAGAAAAGCTAGGAATGTAAACCCAAGAAAACAACCCAAAAAACAATTTGACAAATTCAAATATAACCCGTAACATAATTATTATTATTTATAACTCGTTAACCTAAAAAAATATATTGATGCAACACGTTAGTAAAATATGTAATAAAAAAATACGTTCTAAATTAAAAAAGTAAAACTGGATTAGAAAACAGTTAAAAATATTTGGTTAACAAGTTTATTTCCAGGGGTTTATATTTCGCTCCCCAGGCTAAATGCTCTTTCAGAGTAAAAAATCCTACTCAAAGAGCGATAACTTAAAACCAAAAAACAACATCTGCAATAGGGATAAAATAAAAAAACTACTTTATCCCTATTGCAGATATACGGAGCCCCCATGAAAATCCCAATGGTTGACCTAGGGTTACAATACAAAGAATTAAAAACTGAGATAGATAAAGCAATCACAGAAGTAATCGAAAAATCACAATTTATCTTAGGAGAAAAGGTAGCAAAACTAGAAGAAGAGATAGCCTCCTTTTGTCAAACCAGGTACGCAGTTGGGGTCTCTTCTGGCACTGAGGCACTCCACCTGGCTTTAAGAGCTTGTAAAATAAAACCTAATGATGAAGTTATTACCACCCCTTTTACCTTTATTGCTACGGCTGAGGTTATAACTTACATAGGGGCAAAACCTGTTTTTGTTGATATTGACCCTAAAACATATAATATAGATGTTACTAAAATAGAAGAAAAGATTACTGAGAAAACCAGGGCGATTATTCCTGTTCATCTTTATGGTCAGGCATCGGACCTGGATAAAATTGGAAAATTAGCTAAACACCACAACCTAAAAATAATAGAGGATTGTGCACAGGCATTCGGGGCAACCTATAAAGGGAAAAAAGTAGGTTCAATAGGCGATGCGGGATGTTTGAGTTTTTTCCCTAGTAAAAATCTAGGTTGTTTTGGGGATGGAGGGATGGTGGTTACAAACAGTGAAGAAATCGCTGAAGAGGCGCGCCTATTAAGAGCACATGGTAGTAAAAAAAGGTATCACCACATCAAACTCGGATTTAACAGTAGATTGGATGGGATACAAGCTGCAATTCTTAGCGTTAAATTAAAATATCTTGAGAGATGGAACTACAAAAGGTACGTTAGCGCTAGCTATTACAACCAACTCTTGGCTCAACTTGATGTAGTTATTCCATATAAGGCAGATTATGGTGATCACGTCTTTAATCAATATACAATAATGGTTAAAAAAAGGGATAGACTCCAGGAATGGCTAAGTAAAAAAAATATAGCATCAGCAGTCCATTATCCGATACCATTACACTTACAAGAAGCCTTTAAATATTTAGGGTACAAAGAAGGGTCTTTTCCCTGTAGCGAAGAGGCTGCCAGAGGGGTTATTTCATTACCTATATATCCTGAATTAACCGAGAAAGAGCTTGATTATATATGTGAGGCTGTGAAAACTTTTTTTATTTTTTAAACCCACCTATGTCACTGCCAAAATTAAAAAAGCCTTTAATCCTGGCCTCTGCCTCTCCAAGACGAGCAAAACTTCTTAGAGAAGCTGGGATTGAATTTGAAGTTGTTATTAGTGAAATAGAAGAAGATAAGTATCGTAATTATAACCTATCCCCTACCGAATTTACTCAAACATTAGCCTTGATTAAAGCAGAGGATGTAGCAAGTCGATTTAAGAATAAACTAGTCCTTGGCGCTGATACTATTGTTGTCTTAGAGGGTAAAATCATAGGCAAGCCTAAAGATCCAGATGAGGCAATCCAGATATTAAAAACCCTTAGTGGCAAAAGACATCAGGTTATCACTAGTCTGGCAATAATAGATACAAAAACAAAGAAAAAACTTGTCAGGCATAGTATAACTGTGGTACATTTTAGAGAGGTTTCTCAAAATGAAATATTAAATTACGTTAAATTTGGAGAACCCTTAGATAAAGCTGGAGCATACGCTATTCAGGAAGGCGCGAGATCTTTTGTAGAAAAAATTGAA
>JAZDLJ010000258.1:0-10490 GCA_043802115.1 bacterium
CGATTAGAATTCACAACTCACTATGTTAAGGATAGTCTTATCCTAAGAACCTTATTGATTTCCTGAAAGGAAATATCATACTAGCCCAGGGTAAGCGAAGCGCAACCCTGGGAGCAGTAAAAAAACAAATAGCACTCTGAAAGAGTGCTTCATCTATAATAATATGATGAGCTTTTTATTATTTATGAGGCACTCTTTCAGAGTGCTATCGGTATATAAATCATTACCTAGGGTTACGCTTCGCTCACCCTAGGCTAGTATGAAATGCTCCTTCGGAGCAAAAAGGCACTATTCTAATCGTACAGGTCGAAAGTTTTTAAGGTTTTTTTGTTTTTCCTCTGTGCCTTTGCTACTTTTTACTTTATGCCACTATGTTTAATTAATACAATTAGTTACCAAGAAAAACCGTAACTTCTCAAAAAGTGTGGGGTCACCAAGAATATCTCTATAATTCAATTAATTACAGATTAAATTTTTTGTAAATTTTGGGCTAAAATTTTACGCACTAAATTTTTAACATGTTGATTTTAAAGTTGTTCGATAAAAACAGGCAAACTGCTTCAAAAAAAAATTACAAAAAAGTAGGAAATTGGCAATATAACATTTTGTTTTATTGTTTTTTTTTCTTACCCCACACTTTTTGAGAAGTTACGAAAAACCTAAGTTGGAGTAGTATAAACTATAGATTTTCAGATAAGTAATTAAGAGAAGGATTTTTCTTGTCTTTTTCTGATAATAAGTACTCCATTCCAATATCAGGCCATTTAATGGCTAATTTAGGATCATTCCAGATTATACCTCTTTCATGTTGTGGCGAGTATAGATTAGAGACCTTATATAAAAGCTCAGTATCAGCCCTCATCGCTAAAAATCCATGCGCAAATCCTATTGGTATATACAACATCTTCCTATTTTCTTCTGACAGGTATTCTCCGACCCATTTGCCAAAGGTTGTTGAATCTCTTCGTATATCTACTGCTATATCAAAGACCTCTCCTTTAATTACTCTTACTAATTTAGCCTGGGATATTGGTTCTTCTTGATAATGAAGTCCACGTAAACTTCCCTTGGCTGATCTACTATGGTTGTCTTGAACAAATCCTTCTTTTATACCATTTTCAGAAAATACTTTCTTGTTATAAATCTCAAAAAAACATCCTCTGCTATCATTGAATATCTTAGGTTCAATAAGGATTACATTAGGAATACTAGTTTTTATAAAATTCATGTTTCGAGTTAGCTTCTTTCTTTTAGTTTCCGCTTAATCCACTTAGGGTTGCGCCGCATGGGTAGTACTGCCGTGACATAAGCAATGTTACTATTAATCTCATAATAAATGGCATAGGGAAACCGTTTAGCGAGCATCCGATAAAAACCATCCCTCCTGGGGTGGATACCTGCATAGATTATCAAAGATTCGATATCAGCAATTAAACTATCCCAAAAATAATTGCCGACACCCATTTCTCTTTGATCATAAAAATATTTTCCATCTTTTAGATCAGCAACAACCTCTTTTAACACTATTACATCTTTAACCTTCATTACGACTCGCCTTTAACTTTTCAAGAGAAATAAATTCTGTTTCGCCATTCTTAATCATTTCTCTTCTCTCATTGAGTACATTCGTATGCCATTCTGGAGACTCCATCTCCGTTTCTTCAGCAATAAGCGAATCCCAAAGGGTCTCCATAGTGCGAAGACGTTCTATTACGCTCATCTTTTTCGCCTCAATTGTATTCATATATCTTTTCACCTCCATTAAATTATCGCCCTTGAGGGCGGACTTTTTAATTGCCTGGGCGTTATTTCCCCGAAGGGGAAGAATGTGAATAGCCATGGTTTTAATTATTCTAGTAGCGTTTTTAAAAAATCTGTGTAAATCCGTGTCTAAATAATAGAAAGTGTAAACTACTTTCGCCTCTTAATAGACATCTTTCCAAAATAATCTTGCGGGGGAGAAGACAAAAATATTTGCTTCGTTCGTTGGAGTAGTCTTTTTGAATTTTCTAAGTTTGCTTCCCTAAATTGCCTAACTCGCTTCGCTCAAACAGAGGCAATTTTACGGGAAGCTGCGCTAAGAAAATTTACAAAAAGCCTACTAATAACTCACTATAGCAAATTTTTTGTCTTCTCTTGCCTCTAGATACTTAGAGAATATGGTATTTATTTTGGAAAGATGTCTAATGAAGGATGCCTGTTTTTCCTAGTTTTTAATATATTCAATCAGAGAATCATTTTCCTTTGTAGAATAGGTAAAGGCACCATATCCTTCTTGCCAATTAGTGAAATCTTGAAAAATGTTTTTTTCTTTTATCCATTTGGATGGTTACTCATCCTGAGTTCTGACTTAATCTATCTTTCTTCTTCATCCCGCAAAATCGCCCTCAAATAACTCGCATACTGCGAATTACTACCTAATCTCGATATAACCCTCTTCATTTTAGATTGATCAATAAATCCTACCCTGTAAGCAACCTCTTCTACACATCCAAACTTTAGTCCTTGTCTCGCCTCAATTGTCCCCACAAAATTGCATGCCTCTAATAAACTTTGCTGTGTACCTGTATCAAGCCAGGCTATCCCTCGGCTTAGTTTATGGACTTTTAGCTTTTTAGCCCTCATATATAACTTATTTATATCAGTAATTTCAAATTCTCCACGGGTCGAAGGTCTCAAACTCTTTGCCATATTTACTACCTGATTATCGTAAATATATAATCCAGTCACTGCAAAATGAGATTTAGGATTTTTGGGCTTTTCCTCTATGCTTATAGCCAGGCCATCTTCATCAAATTCTACTACCCCGTAGCGTTCAGGATCAGCGACTCGATAGGCAAATACACATGCCCCTGAATTATTTTGAATAGCCACTCTTAAAAATTCCATATTTCCATAAAATATATTATCCCCAAGGATTAAACAGATTCTATCCTTTCCAATAAACTCCTCCCCTATAATAAAGGCCTGGGCTATGCCTTCTGGTCTTTCTTGAACTTTATATTGTAGATTAATCCCAAGATGAGAGCCATCTCCTAGTAATTCCTCAAAGGCAACTGTATCTTTGGGTGTCGAAATTAATAATATATCCTTTATCCCACCCAACATTAAAGTTGAAAGGGGATAATAGATCATGGGTTTATCGTAAACGGGTAACAATTGTTTGCAAACTACATTTGTCAAAGGATAAAGTCTTGTTCCCGCTCCACCTGCTAAAATTATTCCTTTAATGGCCATTTTTACCCCTATAATAAATCGAATACCACTCTATCGTTCGTTTTAATCCCTCTTCAAACGTAAATCCTGGACTCCACCCCAATTCAGTGCTTATCTTTGTATTATCAATAGCGTATCTCCTATCATGACCTGGTCTATCAGCTACATATTCAATTAAGGATTCTGGCTTATTTAAATATTTTAGGATAAACTTGACAATATCAATATTCTGCCATTCATTAAGACCACCTATGTTATAAACCTCCCCTACCCTGCCTTTATGCAAAACAATGTCAATAGCAGAACAATGATCTAAAACATAAAGCCAATCTCTGATATTTCGTCCATCGCCATAAACAGGAAGTCTTTTATTGTGAAAGGCATTATAGATAATAAGAGGTATAAGCTTTTCTCTATCCTGATACTGGCCATAATTGTTCGAACAGCGAGTGATCAAGATAGGTAAACCATAGGTCTTATGATATGCCCTTACAAGCAAATCAGCGCTAGTCTTGGTTGAGGAATAAGGACTATTGGGGGCAAGTGGGGTATCCTCAGTAAATTTTAGATGAGGATTATCCTCAGGGAGTGTTCCATAGACCTCATCAGTCGATATCTGAAAAAAACAGTGATCTTCTTGCCAGTTACTCCTTTTTTTGTTCCAATGGGAATAGGTACAATCAAGTAAATTCATTGTACCACAGACATTCGTCTCGACAAATATCCTTGGGTCTTTTATTGACCTATCAACGTGGGTCTCAGCTGCAAAATTTATAACTGTATCAAAATCATATTCCTTAAATAGTCGTATAACTAATTCCTTATCTCCAATATCTCCTTTAATAAAACTATAATTCTTTTCATCGATACCAGCCAGGTTTTCTAGTTTCCCAGCATAAGTAAGGAGGTCAAGATTTACTAATTGATAATCAGGATACTTCTCTCTTATATACCTAACAAAATTGCTACCGATGAAACCACAACCACCTGTAATAAGAATTTTTTTCACTTTCTAACTATTACCCCTTTATCTTTGGAAACACAATTTTAAAATTTGCTCCCTTACCTTGTTGACTGCTGACTTCTATCCTTCCTCCATGTTTATCAACTATCTTTTTTACAATTGGCAACCCTCTACCCATTCCATCTTCTCCTTCAACTATCACTGAACTCTTATCAAAAAGAACAGGGATATTTTGTTCTAGTATACCCATACCATTATCAATAATAGAAATAGCAAGTTGATTGTCTAGATGTGGTTCAATCACTACCCTTACCTCTCCTCCTTTAAGGGTAAACTTAATAGCATTAGATAAAAGATTATCAATCGCCCGAACAAGAAAGCTTGCATTTCCAAGTATCTTATCATCCTTTTTTGCTTTATTCTCCAGCTTCACCTCAATATCCTTTGGTTTAGCAACATGTTTAAGAGTAGCGATACTTGATTCTGCTACCTTTACCAGAGACACTGAAGATACTTTAAAATCTTCGTTAACTGACTGTGGTCGATCAAGATCAAGGATATCATTAATTAAGGTAAGAAGAACCTCTGATGATGTTTTAATATGCAACAAATTTTCTTTATCAACCTCCTTGATATATTCTTCATTTAGAAGTAGATCAGTAAAACCAAGGATATTATTTAAAGGTGACCTAAAATCGTGAGAACAAATAGTTAAAAAATCATCCCTTAATTTGGCTAATTGAGTAAATTCTTCAATATTCTTTTTTAAATTTTTATTTAGTAATCTTACCTCAAGATGGACATTGATACGAGCTATTAGTTCTTCTTTAACGAATGGTTTTATTACATAATCAGTAGCGCCAACCTTAAATAAATCAAGGACAGATTGTTTTTCTGAGACTGCTGTTAAAAAAATTATTGGTAAATCTTTTAGTCCTGATTCTTTTCTTACCTTCATACATAGTTCATCTCCATTCATCTTAGGCATCATCTGATCTGTAATTAACATATCGATCTCTCTTGCCTTTTCTTTAATCACCCCAAGACCTTCTTCTCCATCTTTTGCCTCAAGGACTGTTACCCCTTGTTCAATCAGGCATGTAGTTGTTACCTCACGGGCAACGTCACTATCATCTACAACCAAGGCAGTTAAGCCTTTAAGTTTATTCTGAGGTTGTAGTAATCTATTTACTATAGCTAATAGATTACCCTCTTTAAAAGGTTTGGTTATAAAGTCACATGCCCCTACCTCAAAACCTTTCTTCCTAGCCTCTATTGTATCCATACCTGTTATAAATATTATGGGTATTTTTTTATAGATACCCTTACGAAAAATATGTGAGTATTTATCAGATCTCAGCGCCTGACATGTCTCATATCCATTAAGTTCTGGCATATCAACGTCTAAGGTTATCAAATCAATTGGAGTAGTAAGCATAATCTTAAGACCATCTGCTCCATTAGATGCCTCAATAACTTCATGTTCTCCTTGTTCCAACTCCTGTCTAATTACATGTCTCATAACAGGACTATCATCAACTATTAGTATCTTCATACTTTTTCTCCTGTTACCCTTGCAACAGCTCTAAAATAGCTTTTTTATTTTAGAGCTGTTGCTAAGGGTAATTATTAAAAAATTAACTACTTTTTCCTAATTTTTGTATCAAAAAGATCATTTGTGCCAAATAATTCAGCATTCTTTTCACTGAGTTATTTGGCATCAAGCGCATGACCTTATTAAAAAATTTTAATCAATTAACCATGTTTGTTCTATTCCACCTATCTTATTACCTTTAAGAATATCTATCACAATATCTCCTTCTTTATAACTCCTCAAAACTATACACGTCTCATGTTGCCATTCTGAATTTAATTCATTAGGATTGGCAGGATTTACAAAATATATCATTGCTGGGTCATCACTAATTAATAACTTCTGAGTACATTTTTTTAGTTCTTCATATAGCCAAATCTCCTTGAGATATTCTTTTTTAGCTAAATTTACTAGCCAGGTTGGATCATATAACTCAGTCTTATATTTCATAATATTTTTATCTTCGACTACAGGTTATAACTTCAAAAAAAAGCACACTTGCAACAGGTATAAAGTAAAAAAGCTACTTTATCCCTGTTGCAAGTGTGTGGCATTTTAAACAAGACTTCTCTGCAAAAGGTTGATGGGCATTTGTCCTAAGAAGTCCCTTATCTTCAGATAAGTGAGGGTCATGACAGTTTAAACAATTGCTTTTATCAATAGGTATATTGTTATGAATCTTCAGTAAATCCTGCTTCTGTTTCTGATGACAATCCAAACACATCGATGTACCACTAGCGGTTAATAATCCAGGGATATCTGAAAAATGGGCATCATGACAAGTAAGACATTCTCCTTCCTTTACTGGTTGATGAACTACTGGTTCATTTTTTTTATTATTTTTAAAATCATCATTAATCATTCCTACTTCATCATTGTTTTTAACCTCTTCAGCCTTTTTCTTCTGAAGTTCATGAGTCTGATCTTTTTCCTCATTTTCTGCCTTTTTAATTTTACTAGCTACACTAGTATGGCAGGAAAGACAAAGACTTTTTAATGGCCTTGAAATCTGGTGAGGAAGCTTTCCTCCATGGGGATTATGACAGGCTATACAACTAGTCTTACTCAAGGTAAGATGATTAAACTTAAACTTAGAGAGTTTTTCGCTATATTCCTTATGGCAAGATAAGCAACCTTCTATTCCAGGGTTTTTCACTAAGTTTCTATATTCCCCTGTATGTTTATTATGACAGGTTAAACAATTGCCCTCCTTAAATGGAGGGTGGAGATTATCTTCACCTAATATAGTTAACATCGCCTTATGACAGGTTAAACATCCCTTTACAGGTTCTTCCCTAAGAAGCTGTTTATTGTTTGATAAATGAGGGTTATGGCATCCAGTACAGTTACCATTTACAACAGGTGTATGGGTATTTACCTTACTAAACTCTATCTTCTTATCCTTATGACAACTATAACAAAGATCGCATTCTGAAAATAATAACTCAGCTTTATAGTCAGATGCGTGTGGTTCATGACATGAAAGACATTTACCTTCCTGAAATGGCTTATGTATATCAGCATGCACCTTCTGAACTTCTATTTTTTTTTTCATCATGGCACAAGAAACACAATCCACTATCTTTTTGTCTTACAAGTAATTTATTTTCAGAACTATGCGAATGATGACAACCAATACACTTACCATTTTTTATAGGTGAATGAATATATTTTTTATTAAAGATATCCTTTTCCTGTTGATGACACTCATAACAAAGTTGATCTTCTTGTTTTAACAATCTAAATTTAAATGGTGTAGCGTGTGGATCATGGCAGTTATTACATTTACCCTCCGTTGCCGGGGGATGTTTAACAGGATCATTATCCATCTTATCCTTTACTTCCTGATGGCATTTATAACAGAGTGAGGCGCCTTCTTCCTGGATGACTATATTAGATGCTGGTTGTTCGTTAGCTAATACCTCTTGTTTACTATCTTTTTGAGAGACATGACAGCCAGAGCAATTTTTATCAAGAACAGGTTTATGAGTAGATGGATGAAATAGTTTAGGGTTATCAGATGAATGAGGGTTATGACACTTATAACAGTTACTCTGACTTACATCATATCCCTGATGGCTTGATTTAAATTGGTTTGTATCCGATGAATGACAAGAAAGACATAATTCTGGGATTGGCTTTACAAGTTGAGCTTCATTATCACCAGCGTGTGGATTATGACATGTAGTACAACCCTTATCTTTATCTATTATAGGACTATGAATATACTTTTGCTTAAATTGCTTTCCTTTATGGCAGGACAAACAGTGTTCATTCCCTGATTGAGTAATTAAATCTACATTATCTGATGAATGAGGATCATGACAAGAGGTACACTTTCCATTCTTCACTGGTGAATGAAGATATCTTTTATTAAAATCAGATTTTTTTTGTTTATGACATTCATAACAAAGCTCTGCATCATACTTCCATAAACGTAAAACCCCTAATATTCCATGATCTCTATGACAAGCCTCACAATTATCTTTATCTAAAGCCCTATGAACGACCTTTTTTTGTTTTATTGTAGTAAGCCTCTCTTTATGGCAATCTATACATTTTTTTTGTAAGCTAAGACGAGGTTTTTTTTCAACACAGGATAAGGTAATAAAAATTGGAAGGAAGAAAACTAAACTTATAAGGAGAATCCTTTTATAGTACTTTTCCATAAGCATGTGACACCTCTTCAAATTTTGAATAATTTATATCCCAAAACTTTTCTTAATATTTTTTATTAAAAGATATAAATGGAATTCATCTATGGGAGACTGTTCAAAACCATATTTTTCATAAAAAATTTTTGCTTTATTGTTTTTAGCATGTACTAAAATAGCTCTCCCTCCAATACTGTCGCTAGCACTTACTATTCTTAACAAAGCATCTTTTAAAAGCCCTTCACCCAAACGCATGCCTTGAAATTCTTTATCTACGGCTAACCGGGCAAGAATAATCACCGGAATAGGATAACGCCCAAGGCCTAGAGATACGCGTAACGGAGCTGATTCTGTGCTGACAGAGCCAGGAGTGATCGTATAATAACCTACCACCTTTTTACTTTCACATGTTACATATGTACGGGAAGAATGATTCCGATTGTTTGTATAAGCATACCGTTTAAGATAATCGTTAAGCGATTCCGTACCACAATCAAAATCATCAATTATATGATCTCTCTCAAGCAAATCTGGTTTTTGAAAAAAATAGTTTTTACCCATCAAAAACTGTCTTCTTCGCGAAAAGTTTTTTTAACTCAGGTATATTACGAGCCGGACGATCTAATGCCTCGCAAAAATTTCCCCATTGCTCCTCAGATAAAGCGAAATGAGCCTTTTCGGTCACAATTTCTTCTGCCATCTTAAACGCGCTATGAAGCACAAAGTTAGACAGTTTCATCTGGCAAAGAGATGCGGCATAAATTAAAAAACTCTTTTGCGATTTTTGTATGCGTAAATCCAGTCTGTCGTCTTTACAAGATACTCTTGACATTGATTAATCCTCCTTCTACTTAAAATATAACATATCGCACACACAATGTCCACACTGCTTTAATACCTTCAGTAATTCTATTTTGTAGGGGCTAAAGTAAATTGCCCCTCAATTAATGCCAGCAATTTCTCACAAACCTTTATATCGGACACCACTCGTAATTTATCAATATAGTTATTATAAATCTCCTTACCTTTTTTAAAAATAAATTTTTGTCTTACAATCTCCTTCACTTTTTCAAATTTCATCTGCTCTGCATCTTTCTTATCAATTACTCTATAAATTGTGCACCCTCTATTAGTTTTTACTATTTGACTTATCCCTCCAACATTGAGACTAGAAACGACTTTTTTGACTGAGAGGTCAAGAGAATCTAGCTCTATCCAATCAAGCTTACTTTTGCTACCTTCAACTGCTGAAAAATCAGCTCCCTGGTCTAATTCATCCCTTCCCTCTGTTGCCTCTTCCATAGTTGCAAGGGAGATACTTTCAAGTTTTATTTTAATCGGGGTTAAAAACTCTTCCAGGTTATTCTGATAATAATCTTTTAATTCATCCTCTACCACTTTTATATCTGCTGTGATTATATTTTTCATGAACAAATCATATAATAATCTATTTTTTTTATCTTCCAATTTAGCTTGAATATCAAGATCATGTTTATCGTAATTTTTACTTAAGGCAACTTGATCAATTAATTTATATTCAATAAGATTTATTAATATATCTCTTTTCGTTCCGCCACCTTCGTTTTCCTTTCTCTTTAATCTTTCTAATAGTTCCAAGTCTGTTACTTCCCCACCTTTCCATAAGGCAATTTTTTTTTCTGTTATATTTGATGGATAAACAGAGCTTACCTCTAGCTCGTTTAAAAAATCTTCCTCTATCCTAAGCCCTAATTCAGACTTTAACTTTTCGAGATATTCTTTACCACTTAACTCAAGTTTACTACTATTTATCTCCTTCCAAAGGTTGGTTCGGTATTTTTCATAATTTTCCTGATTTGAACTTGACTCCTCCTTACCATATCTTTTCTTATATAATTCTTTTATTTCTTCTTCACTAACCTTTATTTTATTAACTATCTCTTCCTTATAAAATTTATTAACGCAAAGATAATTTTTATATTGGTTAAACTCTTTTATATAAGCCTTATCACTCTGCAATCCTAATCTTTTTGCTTCCTGGATAACTAACCTTTTATCAATTATCTTATCTAAAAACTCTTTT